>CAYPYR010000047.1:0-2244 GCA_964415095.1 uncultured Pseudomonadota bacterium
ACCCATGCAGGATTATACAAAATATAATCAACGATAACATTGTTACCACTTTTTGCGTACGCAGCAATTGAATGATGCATACCGGAGATGATCTTCTCGCCTTCAGGCTCAACCGTTAAGGTAAATACCGGATTGCCCGATTGATCTGTGGTGAGCTTACTTGTCATGACCTGCGTAGCATCTTGAATACCAGATCCGTCCCAACACCATGATGGCATTACGCCAATAAAAGAGTTATCGATGCCAAGTTTAAGCAGAGGCTTTGGAAAGAGATTTTGTAGTTCTTGTTGGATTGAACTTTTGCCTGAAGCAGATGGACCATTTAGAATAATCACAAATCCAGATTTTTCTTGCTTGTGCACATCTGCCTCCGTACTATTATTTTTTTGTGTTTGATTACAACCCATTAATCCTACTAACATACTTAAAAATAATGGTTTATATGATTTCATGAGTTGTACTCTCTTTATTTATACAAAATCGAGGCGGCGCTTCAAACGTTTCACCGCAACCAAATAACCAAACATCGTAAAGAGTAGTATAGCGACAACACATACCCAAAATGGAATAACTTCTGGGTTTCCATTCAACGCAGTTCTCGTACCCGCCATAATATAGGTAATTGGATTTAAAAGTGCAAAGTAACCTAATTTTGGTGCAACGCTATATAACGCGTACCATGAAAATTGAAATCCACCTAAAAACCATAATGGAAAAATGATTCGCGTCCAAAGACGTTCCATTTGTCCCACATTAGGGATGAAACTTGCACATACGAATGCCGTCACCGCATAAAAGAGATTGCTGAGCAGAAAAATCAAGATTAACGGCAAGACCGCAATTTTACCCAGATCAAAACTATCCCAAAGAATCAGTTTCCCAAGTGGCAATATCGGCAACGCCATCAATGAACTGCTCAATGTATAAAAAATAATAGTTTTAAGAATGATGAATTGCGGTGGTATCGGTAATGTTAAGTAATAAAAAATTGATTGCTCACTTTCAAAATCATTTACTATCGTGAAGACGCGTGGGTAGGTCTCTACCAGACCAGCACTTGCCAAGCAGCCAGCGAGCATAAAGACCCCAAAGTCTGCAGCAATACCAAACTGTGCGGTCATGAGATAACCGGTAACACATAAGTTAATACCGATCCAAATGCTCAAGTCGATGCATTTATGAAAGAATGCAGATTTAAAATCAATAAAATCAGCACGGAGTAAATTTTTGATAACCTGTAGGTAAAAAGATAATGATATACTCATTGTGTATCTTTCTTAAGTATTTTCGGGAGTGTTAGTTTCTTGCATAAGTTGCAAGAATACATCTTCAAGATTCTTTTGTTTAAAATCTTCAATTAATTTTTCGGGAGTATCAACCAATTTGATAACACCACGATCTAGAATACAGACGCGATCTGAAAGATATTCTGCTTCATCAAGATAATGGGTAGTGAGTAATACCGTTACGCCTTCGCGTTTAAGCTCTTTAATACTATCCCATAATTGTCGTCTGATATGCGGATCCAAACCAACCGTTGGCTCATCGAGTAGTATAAGTTTTGGATTATGCATCAATGCGCGCGCAATCATGAATCGCTGTTTATAACCGCCAGAAAGTACTGATGCTTTTTGTGATAGATATTCAGCAAGACCAAATTGTTTAACTAATTTGTGCAAGCGTGTTTGAATAGCATCTTCAGTCATACCGTAGTATCGTCCATCAAAAACCAGATTTTCTTCAAGTGTTAATGATGAAAGCAAATTAGGTCGTTGTGGACAAAAACCAAGTTGAAAACGATATGCCGCAAGATTTTGGTAAATCGACTCCTCTTCAAATAAAATATCACCCGATGTTGGTGGATGAAGTGTTGCAATAATTGAAGAAAGGGTGGTTTTTCCCGCACCATTAACACCTAATAGTGATACGATTTCACCTTTGTAAATATCAAGTGTTACGCCCTTGAGTGCAGCTTTTGCACCGTAATGTTTGGTTACATTGCGAATGCGTAGTAATACGTTAGACATAGTGTCCTTATTAAGATTAAAAATTAAGAAATAAAATTTTTATGGTAAGCGTGGTCGGTCGTGGTGATTGTTTAAAATACGTGTGGCTCGACTGATAGCTCTAATTAGGCAATGGTGAATAAGATTTTCATGGTGTAACTCCTGAGCTACAGTGATGAAGTGCATGAAATGATAGTTATATTTTGAAAGATATATATTTTTTAATTATAGCAGTTGT
>CAYPYR010000047.1:2344-7289 GCA_964415095.1 uncultured Pseudomonadota bacterium
CGTTCCATTGAACATAACCAGCATGAACCCAAAGTTGGTGCTGATTGTTTGCGATGTTGCGCCATCAATATTTACCGCGCCACCAACGGTAGTAACCGTAATATTGTTTGCGCCAGCATTGCCGGTACGATCTTTTATGATAAACGTACGTAATGTTGCTGGTGCATCCGGTAATTGTACCGTGATAGCAAGCGTAGAGGTATCTACCGATAAATATTCATCAGTTGCAGTCACTACATATGGGGTAGTAGTTACATCAGTATATGATGAAAGGAAATTAGCTGGAGTGACTAATGATACAAATCCATTGTTTACGGTAAATTCAGAATCGTTAAAACCGGCTGTACCACGAACGGCGTCAACCGTTGAGCCAGCAGTAGCAAAAGGTTTCCATGTTTCAGGAATCTCTGTAGCAGTCGGATCAATATCTTGAGCTGATCCAAGAAGTACTAAATCAGCATAGCTAAATGTTCCTGCGCCCATGACAAAGAAACCAGCGTAGGGATTATCTGAATCGATAATCTCATGAAGGCACACGGCGCTTCCTGGAGCAGAAAAACGAACATAAGCGTCGTTAGCTACTGATGAGTTATATTGAAACTGAATGTTTGAACTAGCTGATTGAATGTCTACTATATCTCCCTGACTATTAAAATTTGAGGTAGTAGCCTGCATGGTACTTGTATCAGCGAGCGTAAATAAACTTTGTCCTAATGTAGTATTTCCGAATGCACAATCACTAAAATTTAGATTGCTTGAACCTGTTAATGTTGCACATTGTGTGACAGCTTGCGTTTGGGAACATCGTTGTCCAAGAATAGCTGTTGCACCTCCCGTAGGATTAAGTACGAACGCGACTCCTGCATCGTTGGTTATTTGGCAGAATTTAAACACTAATAGGCAAGCATCAGATGATGGATTTATCGTAAAAGTATCGGTAGTAGCACTTGAGAATGCTATATTTTCAATAGCACAAATAGCAGCTGGCGATACGCTAGCGGAGAATGTATGATTTCCAATTACGTTAACCGTGCCGACACGTCCATCGACGGTGATTCCTTCAAGATTGACACGATGATGCAGGGTTAAATCTTCAGTATAAGTACCTGCACGTATCAATATTTGTGCCTCATCACCGGCAAGTACTGCAGCGTCAATTGCTGCTTGTATGCTCGTAAATGTTCCACGTTCACCAACAGTTGTAGAGTTGTCGACCATGTACTGAGTATCCCAGCGACGGTTTTCGATAAAGAGATCATTGCCCGTGCCACCACCGTTATGTGTTTCTATACCAGATGGTACAAAACCAGAACCGGAAAGACCACTTACTTGTAGTACATTTGCAGAAGGAACTACGTTTGCACCATTATCGACATCAAAACTTTCACTCACTACGCCGGATGTTGTGAGGGTAACGGTGCTGGTACCTGGGTTGCCAGTAGCTACTATATCACCACTGCCAACAATATTGATATTGCCACTATTTGGGCCGACGGCACCACCAGAGTTTCCGGTGATACTTAATACTATTTCATTTGGATCAGGAAAAGTACCGTTTTCATCAGTAATGCTACCGTCAACGATTAAATCACCGCAAATTCTTGTGGTTCCGATGATATCATTTTGCGCATTAGTATTGCAATTTGAGGGTTTGCAATTACTGAAATGTCCGAAAGCAATCAGTAGCACCAGCGTTATATTATATTTATTCATTCAAATCCTCCATTATATTATTTATTAGACATTCTACTTTTATCTCTTTAGAACAAGCTATGGAAAAATATTGGAATATTCTAGAATCTAGAAAATAAGTATAAAGAGGCTTTATTGAAGCCTTTATGAAGAGATAAGGAGAGTTAGACTCGGGATTGATTTTTTATGAATAAGCGAAGCTTGTTAGAGAGCTATTTGTTGATAACTGTTTGTTGTATTATATCGAGTATTGTTTCATTGTTTAGATCTTCGGGAAGTTCAATGTCAGGATAGTATGGTTCGTTATGCCCACGGATGCGATTGCGATATACTTTTATGGGAAAAAATAGTTTCCCGAGTTTGCTTGGCAACTCTATACCACGCACTTCCATATATACACTATCTGCTTTGGTAGTCTTACCTACTAACATAATTGAATTACCCATGGCTTTGAGTTCATCAATAAAATCTAAACTAGCACTCACGCAACGATTATCAATCAGCACGATGATATTTGCCGTGCAAAGATTCTCACGCTTAGACTCTTGTTGATGCATGTTAGGTGTAATAGTTCTTTCAGTATAGAACGGGATATTGTTTTGGTGTGCTGTAATCATGCCATCATGAATTGTACGAAATAACCTGACTTCTGCATGGTCACTACCGAAATCGTTCGTAATTTTATCAATAATTTGTGCTACATGTTTAATATTGTCAGAACTTGCACGCCAATCGATTGAGACTTGTTGATTAAGTTCGTTTATTTTTTGCGCTGTGTACGCTTCACCAAAGAGCGCGGAAATAATTTTTGTTCCCCACAGAGAATTGCCGCCCGTGTTGCCGCGAATATCAATAATTATTAATTTGTTATCGCGATATTGCGGAAGCTCAATAATAATATTTTCTAAGATAGTTTGTTGTTCTTGGGTTGGATCAAATGTCGGGATGGTAATCCAAGTTGTAGTAGGTCTTATATTGTTGAGCGCAAAACTTTTTTGATTCATATTGGATGGTTTACGCGGTGTGGCTTTGGTGAGTATTCCTAAGTGCGTATCATTAAAATGTCGACCGTACGAAGTGAGCACTGCATCATAATCATTAATAGTAGCAATAGTTGCAACTTTATTTAATGCATCGTTATGTGCCTGCTGCAGAAGAGTACAGAATTCTGGATCAAGGGTATTGTACATACCCGGATGATTTTCTTTGAGTGTGCTGGTGATAAAGTTAATATCTTTGGTGGCAATAGATTGCCATGAATTATCGGTATTGAGGCATGGTAACATATAGAGGAGTGCCAAAATGGACAATAATCCCGCAAAAAAATATTTCTTGGTACTAATATTCATCTAAAATTCCTAAAAATATGGGTAAATAGATCTAAATATTTCTACTTGTATAGTTAAACTTTACCATATTAAGGCTAGATGTAAAGTGCACTCTACCGCGAGCTTTTGCATTTTATCACCGTTTTTCTATGCTTAAATCAGGATATTTTAGATATTTAACCTGTTTTTGGGGTATTAATATGAGAGCAATCAGCAATATTACACTTTTATTGAGCATACTAATGGGAATTTATACTAGTGGGTCAATGTTGTCTCAGGGTGAGATTCGAACCATTGGGTCATATGCTGAAGTCGAACATGAGTTAACATCGCTTGATAGCAGTTCCTTAGTATTGTGGGATATTGATGGTTCTTTGATTGCAGGACCTGATATGCTCACCCGTGGTATGAATGTGCCGCAAGATTTTAAAACACAATTAGAGGACGCGTTTCCTGAGTGTCGAGATTTTGAATATTGGCTGCGCGTTTATAGTAAATTGTGGGTAAAAGCACAGCGGGTGTTGATTGAACCAACGGTAGTTACTACTATCAAACAATTGCAAGCTCGCGGAAGTACGGTGCTTGGTTTTACCGCGATGTTCACGTCCAATAATGAAGTGGTCGGCAGTTTGCCAGCATGGCGTTATAGCATGCTTAAAAATTTAGATATTGCATTTAGTACCAATCATGCAAATCATATTTTTGATCAATTAGCAGAACAACGAGGCACCTATCCGGTATTACATAACGGTCTAATAGTGACGAACATGCAGCCTAAAGGCCTTGCGCTCGGTGCGTTTTTAGATAAGTATGGTGCTGGCTATAAAGAAGTAGTCTTTTTTGATGATGAGTTGCGTTATTTACTGCAAGTGCAAGAAGAATGCGCGCGGCGAAATCTTCCGTGCAGATTGTTTCATTACAAAGGGATGGAAAATTTCCCCGGTGTATGGAATACTGAGCGTGCACTCAAACAAATAACCATTTTAATAAATGAAGATCGCTGGGTTAGTGATCAAGAAATAGATAATGGATCTTATATGACCAGCTATGAAATTAAACCAATTGCTGCCAATCACATTAAAGACGTGCGAGAACTTATTATGCAGGTAGTATATGAACTGCAAATAGTACCATCAATTAGTCTTGAAGCACTTAGTGCTGACTATGCACAGAATGGCCAATTCAATGATCTTGATAATCTGAAATCTATATACTTTGATAATAATGGCACGTTTCAGGTAATGCTCGATAATAATAGAATAGTGGGTATGGGTGCAATAAAAAAAATTGATGATGAAATCTGCGAACTTAAACGTATGTATTTTGCAAAAGAGTACCGTGGTATCGGTCTTGGTAAAAAAATGGCAGAAACACTTTTTGATCATGCTCGTAATTTCGGCTATAAAAAAATACGACTTATTGTGTATAATCCCGCGGTGCAATCATCTGCAATAGCGTTCTATAAAAAGCTTGGTTTTTATGAAATCCCGCCTTATAAACAAAATATTCCCGTAAAGTTTTTTGCCGAAAAAATACTGTAGGAAAGTATCATGAAAATACGAACATTTTTACAAAATAAACTTTGGCGTGATCATGCAGTTTCGATGATGGAAAAGCACGGATCTCGCATGCATTGGCGTGCTCTTAATGATACAGAATTTGATGAGCAATTGCGCCTGAAACTTATTGAAGAAGTACATGAAGTATGTATGACAAATACAAAACCAGATCTCATTAGTGAGCTAGGTGATATTTTTGAGGCGATTGATGCCTTGTGTAGATTGCATGGCATAGAAAGACAAGAAATTCTTGCATCGCAAGAGAAGAAGCGACAAGAACGTGGTGGCTTTGACCATCGTGTGTTTGTTGAAAAAGCAGAGCATCCCGTTGGCAGTTTTGGCGAGCAATATTGTTTAGCTGATCCA
>CAYPYR010000048.1:0-1508 GCA_964415095.1 uncultured Pseudomonadota bacterium
CAGAGTGCATTGTAAAGTGCATAGTAACCGGAATATGCTGCATGATCAGCATTCGCACCTTGTGAGAGCACTTGCATAAATTGATTTAAACCATCACGCAAACTGGTATACGTGGGGAAATTATTCCATAATGTTCCCGGTTTTGGGCCGACCGGTCTGCGCGTTGGTTCTTCTGCAGGCGGTACTACTTTTGGTTCCTCAGGCTTCTTACCATCATCTGGTTTTGGCTCTTCAGTTTTTTTAATTTTTTTCAGATTCTCTTTTGCAGCTTTTAATTTTGCTTTTGCCGTCAGAAACTGTTTTGTTTTTTGTACTTTAGGCGATATTTTGATTTCAGCATCATCAATACGTTCAAGATACGTACGTGCTTTATTAATAAGATCATCACGCAAAGTTCCCGAAGCAGTGGTTGCATCATTTACTATGCCTTCAAAACGTTTTACTAAATTAACGTACACACCAAGCGGTTTTGATTCCGGCTCTTCTGGTTTTTTCGGTTTATCTTTATCGTCTTGCCCTTTTAACGGTGCTTGTTCAGGTGCTGATGGTTCTCGTCCACCAGATTCTTCGTCGCCCAATTTGTCCCAAAGAGAACTAAAATTATCATTTCCCCAACCACCATCACTCTGATATGGTTTGCCATAATCGCGTGGGTAGGTTGATGGTTCACCGCGACGACCTTGATCTTTGCTGTATGATTGTCTCCAGCGTGCGGCTTGTTCTTGTCGCGCAATATTTTCACTGAGTCGTTTGAATTGTTCTTGCATTTGTTTATAACGTTTCTCACGAAAGGCTTTGCGTTCTTCGATAGACTTTGTTGATTGCGTAATCACCGTTGCAAGTTCTTTTTCAAGTGAGGGAAACTCGGTGGCGATGATTGTTTGCAATTTTTCAAGTGCGCGGCGCGTTTTCATCGTGGTGATATCGGAGAGATTAATATCATTGCGTAATGACTTAAGTGTTTCAACATACCGCACAATACGATCGCGCAAGGCAACAAATGCCGGATCATAGAGCATCATGCGATAGGCAGACTTACTTTTAATGTTATCTAATGTGCTCTGCATGCGTGCGAGCAAAATAGATGTGAATACTGCGCCATTACTTTTTTGGGTAATGGCACGATTAAACAATATTTGTTTCGGTTTTGGAAATTGTGCCAGGATAGATTCAATTTTTTGTAATTGTTCAACAAACCGTTCTACGTAGTAGATCAGTGCTTCATATTGCAGCAGTGGCAACTGGGCAAGTGGGGGTTCAGCTTGTTTTTGTCCCTGAGCAGCAATAGTTTTTTTGGGCGCCGGTGGTACGAATGAGGTTAGAAAGTTTGCGCGTTTGTCGGTTGGCGAAAGTGCAAGCATTGTATCTTTGGTTGGATCCAAATAATCCGGAATGACGGGTGTTACTCGTTCAGGCATCGGCGCTGGACTCAATTCTTCTTGCGTAATTGCGTTAGATTGTTCTTTTTCTATTTCTTTGGCAAGCGCTTCAATGAATTCTAAAAATGC
>CAYPYR010000048.1:1608-7180 GCA_964415095.1 uncultured Pseudomonadota bacterium
CGCAATTTGTTTTGGTCAAGTGACGGGGATAGTTAACGTTTTAGCAAGAAAATTACGATATATTGCACAAACAATCTGGTTTTCATTATTACCATTACTTACGGTCAAATTATTTATCTTAAGAACGCAGGTAGTATATGCAATGTAAATCTGGTTTCTTGCTGATGGAGATGTTGTGCGCACTTGCAATAGTATGTGCGGGTTGTGGTATTCTTGCATCGCATGCGTCATACATTATACAATCACTTGCACAAAGTAATCGCGTGTGTCAGTTCGTATTGCATGATAACATGCGTGATAATCATGAACAGGGGATAGAGCGATCAGACGAAGAAGTATCGATCTCGCTGAGTGGTTTACCTATGCCAAGATGTGATATAGAACAGAGCAGTGATACAAAATTCCCGCTTGATCTTAATAATAATACAATCGCAAAGATTAATTACGTGCGCGCAACCTACTCTTGGAAGGAACGAAGTGGTGCCATCAGTACACGGCAGCGGATTTTTGCAAAAGAAGGGCGGCTTCACGCTGTTTGAATGTCTCGTCTATTGTGCATTGCTACTGCCGCTTGGATTACTTTCCATGAGTGGGATATATACACTCAAATGTTATCTTGATCGTACCTATAACCGCACGCGGGTTAATCTCGAACTACTTTCATTACAACGCATTATTGCACATGATGTGCGTGCCGCAACGCCTGATGTCAAAAATTGGTACACGATTCCCTACACAATATGGCAACAAGATGATGATAATGATGCTGCAGCATGGGTTGGGTATGAACTGCGTAATAAAAAATTACTCCGCCATGAAGGAGACTTTGATACGATCACGAAAACGTGGCAGCATAAAAAAACAAGTGTAATTGCACAAGATATACATACATTTGAGGTGAATCTTGTGCTCAGTGGTAATGACGAACTATGCTTGCAATGTCAGTTAGTAGACGCGGTGCAGATAGCGTTAAGTATACAAATGGGAGAAGTGCTGCGTGAAGAGCGCCTGGCATTTTATCCCTATCAATGTATCAGATCTGCGGTGTTTTCATGAAACAACGTCCAGGATTGGCGTTACTCATAGTTGTGCTCATGCTCATGATCGGTGGACTACTTGCGCAACTTTCATATCAGGGGTCATCTCAATTACACAAAATAATATTTTTTTATGAGCGCGTGCGCGTGCAGGAAGATTTGCTGAATCAGGTTTTATATAGTGTGGTAAAACTTATGAGTACGCATGATATTTTTTTTGATCATCATAACCAAGAGTTTACCGTTACGTATGATATCACTGCGCTTTACAAACAAATTTGTGCCGTAAATACCATTTCGATTCAGAGTTATAGTGCTCCGCGACTACTTCTCGTACTCAAATCAACAAAAAATCGATTACTTGCACCGAGTATTAAAGTGCGTATAACGTTATATGATGATGTAGTATACAAAAGTACATTGCAGTGCCTACTCAGTAAAATAAAAAAAGGAGATGAGGATGAATCGCGCTTTGTGGTTTCTTCTTGCCGCTTCAGCATTGCTGGGTAGTAGTGCGTATGTATTTCCAATACTGAGCATTATCTTCTTGCCGCTTGCCATTATCATGGTTTGGTATGCACAGTATCAACTGATAAACTTCTCACCGTCTTATGCATCCACTATTTTGCAAAGTGCGTGCGCAGGATTTTGGTGGGGTGCGCTTTTCTTTGGCACGCATTTTATCTGGTTATTAATTTTGTTAATCACCCATGCGCATGCGACGCTCTTATTATCAATTTTTCTGTTTCTTCTACTTGCTACTTATTTTGCACTAACGAGTAGCATCTGGTTTTGTATTTCAATAATAGGTGCTCAACTTGGTGAGCGCATAGTACCTAAACTGATAGCGAGTATGTTAAGTTTCGGTATAACGATCTATGGTTATTGGTGGTTTTTAGGAAATTATAGTTTATGGTTTTGCGCACGGAAAGAAGGGTACCCGTTACTTTCACCATTTATACCACTTGCTTTTTATAAGTACGTGTTGCTGTTAATGGGATATGTTGGAAATTTTTTTCACGGCGGAATGTGCGTAACTAAACAATCAGTAATTCAATTATCGCAAGCAACTACCACGTGCTTCAACAATCAGAATATTACATGGTGCACGCTTACTCCTCTAAAACGATCCACACAATATTCTATGCAAGAATACGGTGATGCGATCAAAACGCAACTTCACGCACTAGATCTTAAAAACAATAATCAATTAACGTTAATCATTGGTCCAGAATCAACCGTGTCCATACCACTTAATGAACATCCCGATATTATTAAACAGTGGGGCAATGAGCTTTCAACCACCAGTCATCTTTTAATAGGTGCCTATCGACGTACGCAGAGTGAGGCGCGCAATAAAACAAAGTGGTATCAAACGGTATACTGGATTCATGATGGAGTAATCGTTGATTGGTATGATAAGACACATTGTGTGCCATTTAATGAGAAAATGCCCGCGATATTTAAGAATATTTCATGTTTGAGCGATCTATTTTTGAAAAATCATGAGCATATAAGTGTGGGTAAAGACAAGAAGGGTGCTGCGTGGCAACTTACCGAACGATGCGCTTTGGTACCAAAAATTTGTTCGGAGCTTTTTAATACGAGCGTACAATTTTCTCCCCAAGCCATCGGTAACAAGTCTTTTGTGGTATGGTTTGTCAATGATAGTTGGTTTGTGCCCTACGTTGGGCAGTTGCTGGGATTGTATGCAACGTGGTGGACAGCCTGGCATCAGGTTCCTCTACTCTATATTTCACATACTCAGGCGTTTCTTATAGCTAATAGTTGACACGGTCCATTTTATCTCATAATTCATGTAGTTCTTGTTTGCGGCATTGCTGGTTTTTTGCTACTATTCATTAACGAGCATCCAACAATTACATTGCTTTTTATGAGAGGATATTCCATGGAAGTATTATTGCTTAAAGATATTAAAGATATAGGTTTTGCAGGACAAGTGGTTAAAGTTAAAGAAGGATATGCGCGGAATTTTTTATTTCCCCATAAACTTGCAAAAGTGGCGACTGCTGATGAAGTAATGCGTTTTACCAGTGCGGTAAAACAATCAAAAGTTGAAGTACAGATTGCTGGCAGCCGTGTAGCACAGCTTGCACAACAAATTGAAAATTTACATATTACGATTAAAGAAAAAGCTAATGAGCAAGGTAAGCTCTATGGTGCAGTGGGACCTGATGAGATAGTTGAGCTACTCAAAGAAAAAGGTTTTTCGATTAATCGTAAACAAGTAGATTTTGAGAAAGCAGTTCGTTCAGTCGGCGAATATAAAGTGATCGTCAAATTTACGTCAAAATTAAAACCGGCATTTACCCTTAAAGTGGTTGCTCTATAATTTACCTGAAAGGGCATCATGTCAGTTCCTTCTGTGCGTAGTGCACGCTCGAAAAATGATCCGGCACGTACTGAACAAGTACTTGGCCGTAGTCTACCAGCACATATTGATGCTGAACGAGCAGTGCTTGCTGCAATTTTGCTCAATGATGAGAATCTTACGCATGTTGGCGATTATTTGATGCCCGATGACTTTTATAGTCAAAGTCATAAAATGATTTATCAAGTGATACTTGCGCTCGTGCAAAAGAATAAGCGCATCGATTTGCTTACTGTGCAGCACGAACTTCAAGTATTGCAGCAACTCGACTCAGTTGGTGGGGTAGGCTATTTGCTTGAACTGCAAGAGGATATTCCCTCAATTGGTCTGATTATGCAACATGCGACCATTATCAAAGAAAAACGTATATTGCGTGACTTAATTACCTCAGCAACGGAGATCATTACTTCTTGTTATGATAAAAAACAGGCTGAGATCGACGAAGTGCTTGATCAAGCGGAGCGGCGCATTTTTCAAATCGCGAACAAGCGGGCAGCACCAACTTTTGTGCAGCTTGATGTTTGGCTTAAAAAGACCTTTGCGCATCTTGCGGATGTGCGTAGTTTACGAGATGGAGTAACGGGAGTTCCTTCAGGATTTACCAAGTTTGATGATATGACATCCGGTATGCAGCGTGGCGATTTATTAATTTTAGCGGGTCGTCCTTCGATGGGAAAAACAGCTATTGCGCTTAATATTTTGCTCTCTGCGGCAAAGCATGATTTTCCGGTTGGTATTTTCTCACTTGAGATGCCTGCAGAGCAATTGGTGCTTCGTATGCTTTCATCTGAATCAAGTATTCCGAACCAAAAAATACGTAACGCAATGATTTCCTCCGACGAGTGGGTTGATCTTACCAATACAGCGGCTCGCCTTGCGGATCTTAAAATTTTTATTGATGATTCACCGGGTGTGACCATTATGGAGCTTCGCGCCAAAGCACGAAAGCTCAAAGCAAAATCGGATATTAAATTACTCGTGATCGATTATTTGCAACTTATTCATGGCAATACGCATTATGAAAATAGGACGCAAGAAATTGCAGAAATTTCTCGCGCGCTCAAAGGGCTTGCTAAAGAGCTGAATATTCCGGTTTTAGCACTTTCGCAGCTTTCACGGCAGCTTGAAAGTCGTACTGATCGTCGCCCAATGCTTTCAGATTTGCGGGAATCTGGTGCGATTGAGCAAGACGCTGACGTCGTCTTTTTTGTATATCGTGATGTGGTGTACAATCCGGATACTGAACACCCAGATATTTGCGAAATTATTATTGGTAAACAACGTAATGGACCGATTGGTACCTGTTACGTACGCTTTGAAAATGAACTTACCCGCTTTGAAGATGTTTCTGAAGATTATGAATAGACGAATTTTAGTATTATTATTTTATGCAGCAATTATTACTAATTCAGTAGCTGCGAATAAAAATCATTGTTCAACAATTGTATATCAAGATCAATATCAAAAATTTTCGCTTGGTGATTTGTGTGCTGCAATCAGTCAAAACAATAAGCCAGTGTATAATCTAATATTTGATCGATGTAATAAACAACGTAGTAAAATCTCGTTTGCAAATCTGCATGTCAATGAGCAGCGGCAGTCGTTACTGCATTATGCAGTCCTCAGCAGTTGTGCGACGCCTGAAGTGATTCAGGAAATTATTGATGGAGGAGCCTTGGTAAGTGCGGTAGATATACATGGACAAACGCCCCTACATCATGCTGCATATTATGGCAAACAAGCAATCATGCTCACCTTAGTGTATAATGGTGCTAAAATTGATCAACCGGATATTTGTGGTGTTACACCTGCTGATCTTTATCGACAAACTCCTGAGATTACCACGAATATTAATCGCGAGTTAGACCTTAATCTATTATCTAACATTCAAAGAACATTAGCGAAGCAATAAATTTTAAAAAAAAGAGCGTAGTATGGCAAACATAGTTCTTGGTGTTGATCCAGGCTTTAGCGTAACTGGATATTCTATATTAAAATATGAAGCGGGCAAAACATCAGTGCTCGATCTTGGCTATCTTAAAATGAAATCAACCGATCATCTCATGATACGTGTTGGACAATTCTTCGATTTTTTCACGTTAAAAATAACTTCTCATGTGGTACAAGAAATTGCGCTTGAGAC
>CAYPYR010000049.1:0-5535 GCA_964415095.1 uncultured Pseudomonadota bacterium
TAGTGACTATTGAGCACAATAACTCAGTGTCAGTGAAAAAAACTGAATTTGTATGTCCACGTTGTTCAGATACCTTTTCAACAGAACCATTAATACGTACGCATCTTAAAGATGAGCATCATGATAAATATAAATGGATGTGTTCTTATGAAGATTGTAAACAAAGATTTCAACGATCCAATGCTCTCAAAGAGCATGAATTAGTTAAACACTTGGGTAAAAAAAGATATTTCTGTTCAGAATGTTTTGTTAATTTTGCTCAAATGTGTAGTTATGCTTCTATGCGTCATAAACAGGATTGTATTTTGAAAAATAGATTCAAGACAAGCGATGTTTTTATCGTTGATGAGCCAGGATTTGTTCAGCATGCTTCAGGAAATGTATATTATCTAAGTCCTAAGCAAAGTGCCATTTGTTTAGAAAATTCAACATCATTAGATGTAACTAAATTTTCAGTAAACAGCGGTGGTTCATTTTCTTATGATGATGAAGATCAACAACTATCATGGAATGCAATGGGTTATTGTTATTCAGGATCTGAATTGCCAATTGATAATGTTCGATTAGATGTAGAGCAATCTGAAGATGCTTTGCCGAGAGCACAAAATGTTGTTGGAGAAGAAACTTCAGTAGCACGGAATCAGTTGAATAATAACCCAGCAAATATTGCTGGAGAAGCAGAATTTCGCATTAAACAAATACACCCTGAACATCAAAAAAAAGAGAACATAGTATGTTGTGGCAAAACTTTTAATCTGCAAGAAGACAAATTAGCAGAGCACATGAAGCATGAACATAGAAATGCAAAGCCATTTGTATGTCGCTATAAAGGTTGTTTAAAGACATTCAGAGATAATGTTGACCGTCTTAGACATGAAAAACCTGTTCATTTAGGACTTCGATATTGCTGTCCTCTATGTGATTATCCTTCATCACGTAAAGAGGATCTTATAAGTAAACATATTAAAAAGTTACATCCAGAGCTGTATGCAGAAAAATATAAAAAATAAATGGTCTCCGGATCATAAAGAAAAAATGAGTTTATATCATGGCTAAAAAATTATTCTTTTTATATATGTTGGCCGCTCTGCAGAATCTGGTATTAGCTACCGGTGATGACCATTCTTTGTTAAGAAAGCGCAGCCTCGATGAGATGAATTCTTCAGTGCCAGAATTCGAAAAATCAAAACGACAAGCTATAAACATCAAAGACAATGATGATGTTTTAGGTGAAAATGTGGGGCCTTTGCGCGGGGGAAAATCTCAATTATTACCCGTGGAAGATTCAAGATCTAGGTCTTCAGATGTTGATCTTGAAGCGTATGATTTGTTTAAAAATGATATGTCGACTAGTTCCAACTATGTAACTACTTTAAACTTACTTAATACAGATACTGTGCAAACTCAACTATGTGAACATTCAGCAGAGATACTCAATGATTATAGTAATGAACAGCTCGAGACCTTGGTGGATAGTATAATCTCATCGAGAAATAGCGAAAATTCTTTATCAAATGCACTATCGCATATAGAAGAAGAATTGTCACAAAGTAGTCCGGTTCAAAATAGATCAGATTACGATGGTGGTTTTGATTCTTTTGATGATGATTTTCTCAATTCACCGCCAGCGGATATGCCAACTGAATCGATTGACTCGCAGGATTTAGATCGCTTGGCTGCAGAATTGCTTGGTGAAGAGGTTGTTAATAATAATCAGCACGAATTACCGAGAAATGATAGGCAATTAGAGCGATCATACCCTTATGTTGACGAGACTAGTTCTGCACGACTGTCCGTGCGCGTAACCAATTCTGCACGTCTGCCCGTGCCCGTACAAGAAGATAGAAATCAAGAGCATCAATTGATTAAAAAGCCATATTTTTGTCCAGAATGTTTACTTAATTTTAAAAGTCTGAAGTACATTAGAAAGATTAAGCATGCTGCGACCTGTCGCAACCAAGGTTTTAACAATAAAAATGTGTGGACTATTGATGATCCAAAAGTGATTAAACATTGTAAATCAGCTGATCTTTATTGTTTGCATCCCACAAAAAAAGCTATTTATTTGCAAAATTCCAAGGGGCTCAATGAGGCTAAGGTTACTCCCAATGCTGATGGATCTTTTACCTATTATGATGGAGAAAACATAAGAGTTTGGGATAAATTTGGATTTGATGATGCGACTCGTGAAAGGTTAGCTAATCTGCTAGAAACTGAGTTTGAAATCATAAGCCGCAGACCTGAAGATGCAAAAAAAGAATATTTCGAATGTCCCAAGCAAAATTGTCGTGAATTATCAGGTAATCAAGATTATGATGCATTAAAAGATCATTTGAGAGAACGACATAATAGTCAGCAACCATATATATGTCATTATGAAGGTTGCATGTATGATGCTATATCTAAGAGTCATCTATTTGATTATCATGAAATAAAACATCTAGGAATAGAATTTATCTGTCCATTTTGTGCTGAATCTAATGCAATGAAACATAATCTCAAAAATCAGCATATTAAAAAACAGCATTCGCTCGAAGAAGAAGCATCCTCGCGCAGTGATTTGTATCAAGATAGATCAGGGAATGATAATGATTTTGATTCTTTTGATGATGACTTGGATTCATCGCCATCCGTTATGCCAATAAATGATCGGCAATTACCGAGATCATACGTTCTTATTGCTCCTCGTTCGCTCGGGCGCGTACAAGAAGATAGAGATCAAATTAATATAGCGCACAGTGCAAATGTGATCAATACAAATGCTGCGGCAATCTTACCTAGAAATGAAGAAGCAAGTTTATTGCCATCAGTATCAGAAGACTCGTCTCAAGAATCAAGTCATGCAGAAAGACTCGAAATTGATTGGTTGAACGAGAACCCAATGTTTGATGAATTATCAGAAAGTGATTTATTCTCCTTAGCACAAGAAGTGCTCGCAGAGGAAGCTCATGATGATCAGAACGAATTACCGATACCTGATGAGCAATCAATAGGTTTAGAGGATAGAAATCAAGAACATCAATTGGTCAGAAAGCCATATTTTTGTCCTGAATGTTTAGTTAATTTTAATTATCTGCAGAGCATTAGAAAGATTAAGCATGCTGCGACCTGTCGCAACCACGGTTTTAACAATAAAGATGTGTGGACTATTGATGAACCAATAGTTATTAAACATTGTAAGTCAGATGATATATATTGTTTGCATCCAACAAAAGGTGCTATTTATTTGCAAAATTCCAAGGGTCTAAATGAGGCTAAGGTTGCTAAAAATCCAGATGGATCTTTCACATATCAGGATATAGACAACGACATTATAAAATTTTGGGATAAATTTGGATTTGATGAAGAATCGCATCAAAGGTTAGCTAAGGTTCTAAAAACTAAATTTAAAATAATCAGTCGCAGACCTGAAGATGCACAGAAAGAATATTTCGAGTGTCCAATGCAAGGTTGCAGTGTACTAGCTGGCAATAAAAATTATGAAAAATTAGAAGAGCATTTAAGAAATGAACATGGCGATGAAAAATCGTATGTATGCCGCTATAAAGATTGTATACAAAAAAAAGAATATAGGTCTCAACTATTTAATAACCATGAAATTAGACATTTAGGTATAAAATTTTTCTGTTCATTTTGTTCTGAACCTTATGCATTTGAACATGATCTCATACAACATATTAAAAATAATCATCCCAGTTTAAATTTTTAAAGAAGTAATCATGAATAAAAAGTTATTATTGATAGTACCATTCTTGATGACCATGGTACATGCCACAGGAAGACAAGATTCAGTGCTTGGAAAACGTGTCAGCGAAGTAATCGCATTGAAGACGCCTGAACCTAAACGCTTTTGCTATATGATTAATAATCAGCGTTATGAAATTGTTAATGGCATATCTCGCCCCTATCAAGAAATGGACGATGAAGCTGCAGATTTGGATACAGACCTATTTCTAAATCTTCCTGAAGAAGAGCAAGTGATTGCACCAGAACCTGAACAAGAACAGACTGGTGAACTAGTACCTGAACTACCAGAAATCTCTGATAATCATCAAACTGAACCAGTGAACGTTGTGCGCTCCTCAAAGAAGTTTCCCTGTCCTGATAAAACCTGTCCAAGGGGTTATAATAAAGTACAAGAGGTTGCGGATCACTATAATGCGTTTCATTTACTTAAACAAAACTATTTTTGCAAAGTTTGTTATAGAAATGTTGGTTGGCAAAGAAGTATTTTTCAACATGTAGCAAAATGTGCTCCTGATGCAGTTCGCTCCGACTCTTTTTGGTATGTAACAAAACCTGCGGTTGTTCAGGATTCTAGTGGACATATTTTATGTTTAGATCCTACCCGCAAAGCGTATGTGCTAGAGAATTCTCAACATTTTGATCCAACAAAAATAGAAATTCAGCCAGATGGTTCTGCTACGTATAGTAAAGATAATAATATTATGTGGGATAAGAACGGAAAAATAAAGTTAAAAAATATGAGCATGAACTTCTTGCTCGGATCTTAAGTTGATAATTTGGGGTTATGCACATGCAAAAAAAATTATTAATTTTGTTATGGTTAGTTTTGCCGGAAGCAATTTTTGCCACCGGAAATACTATTGCGCTACTTGGTAAACGACCAGCACCTGAATCTGCTCGTGAAGATCGTAATCAAGATGAACGTGCAGCAAGCACATCTGCCTGGTTAGAATACGATGCCCATCAGCATACTAGCGTAGAACCGCAAAATATTTTTCATGATTATAATCAAGTAACGCATAGAGAATCTTATCGTTCTTACGCTTTTATTGACGAGAATGGTTCTGCACAACTTCCCGTGCGTATACAAGTAGCTGAGCAAAACGCTAGAAAAGTAGCAAGAAAAAAAGAAAAATGCGAACTTGATCTAACGTCGCCCTTAGTATGTCCTCATTGCAAGCAAGAGTTTGATAGAGCAGATCAAAAACTACTCGCAGATCATATGAAACATGAACATCGTGATCGTAATACTCATTTTTGTTTCTATCTTGATAGTAATAAACAACGTTGTAACAAACGATATTCTTCAGAGCAAAAATTAACTGAGCACGAAAATGGTCATATTGGAAAAAGACCATATTTTTGTAAATATTGTTATGTTAATACCACGTGGTCACGAGATATGGTTCGTCATGTCCAACAGTCTTGTATTAAAAAATTTCCTGCTAGCAAAGAAGATTATTTAGTGATTAATGAAGCAACAAATCAGAAAAATGCGGATGGTATTTTGTGGTATCTTGATCCGTTTAGTAAAGCAACTAGAGTATCAGAATGATCTAACGCACGTGTAGATTATTAAAACTATAAAAAATCCATAAAGCATTTATAAATCAGTATTATCTTGAGAAGATGAGCGTGTTGTTGAACACGCTCATCTTTTTTTCTATCATGTAAAAACATATATAAAATTATAAATAAAATATTATAGTGGAGTATGAGTACATGAAGCTGCAAAGATTTTTTTTCAAATATCTTCTTATTGCTATTATTGGATTCTTTGGTTTTAAT
>CAYPYR010000049.1:5635-6785 GCA_964415095.1 uncultured Pseudomonadota bacterium
AATATGGTCTCGCCATCAGTGCTGCAACTTGCGAGCAATACAACCGTTGGACAAGCATCGCGCAACCCGCCAACCAACTATGCTACGGTTGGTCCTAATAATCCGAATGATCCCAAGAATCGGGTAACCTATGCTTTTGTAGATCAAACAATATATGGTTTTGTGATACGTTTTTGGAATGATAAAACGGTATCAGCACAAGAGCATAACGTCTACCTTTCTAATATTTATCAATTACAAAACTTTAGTTTGGTGGCAATTAATAAGAGTGTGAGTAGCAGCACTGCAACTGAGGGAAGTACGCTTTCGTATACGATCACGATTAGAAATAATGACACTGATACGATGCCCAATGTGACAGTAGCCGATTTTCTACCAGCTGGTGTTACGTTTCAATCAAGCAGTGCCACACAAGGTAGCTATGATGCTAATTCAGGAATTTGGTCCGTAGGGGCTCTTTCAGCAAGTGCCACTGAAACATTAACGATAACCGTACGCGTAAATAGTGGTACGGGTGGTCAAACCATAACCAATACCGCCACGGTATTAACTGCTGATGCCTATAGTATTGATCCCTATGAAACGGGTGCAAGTTCAAGTGCATCGTTTAGTGTAACCAATCAAGCGGATTTAGTTATTGCGAAAAGTGTCAGCAATAGTACACCACGGCAAGGAGAGGCAATTGCCTATATCATTACGGTTACTAATCGTGGGACCAATAGCAATAATAATGTTACGGTAACCGATCTATTACCAAGTGGCGTTACCTTTCAATCAAGCTCGGCATCCCAAGGTAGTTATAATAGTGGCACCGGCATATGGACCATTGGTACAATAGCAGTAAATACTACGAAGACATTAACTATAAATGTTACCGTGAGTGGCACCGCAGGGCAGTTAGTTACTAATACGGCAACAGTCAATGAGACTGATCCGTATGCTTTTGACCCATATTCGGGAAATAATAGTGCACAAGTTAGCTTTCGCATTATTAATCAATCAGATTTAGTGATTGCTAAAAGTGTTAGCAATAGTACACCGCGTCAAGGAGAAGCTATTGCCTATACCGTTACCGTTACTAATCGTGGACCATCAGGTATCAATAACGTCACCGTAACCGATCTATTACCAAGTGGTGTTACCTTTCAAT
>CAYPYR010000050.1:0-4026 GCA_964415095.1 uncultured Pseudomonadota bacterium
AGGCTCCTTCAAGCTTCAATATAAAAAGTGGTTAGAGTGTATCAGATATGTTGGCAATATTGAAGATAACTGGTATCTTTATTGGCATGAATTCAGATCTACATAATTACAAAAAATTTCAACAAATCATAAAAAAATATTATAAAGAGCATGGTCGAACTTTTCCCTGGCGAGAAACGACGAATCCTTATCATATTTTAGTTTCAGAATTGATGCTACAGCAAACACAAACATTTCGTGTGTTGCCAAAGTATGAACAATTCTTAGCAACATTCCCAACCGTGCATGATCTTGCAGTAGCATCACTGCAACAAGTATTACTATTATGGCAAGGGCTTGGGTATAACAGGCGCGCGCTCATGTTGCAAAAAGCGGCACAGCAGATAGTACAAGAATTTAGTGGATTCTTTCCGGATGATCCAGAAACATTACAAACATTACCGGGCGTTGGGCCTTATACGGCATCCGCTGTTGCTACCTTTGCATTTAATCATCCTTGTGTTTTTATCGAAACCAACATTCGTACGGTTTATATTTACCATTTTTTTAGTGATGTTGAAAACATTCATGATAAAGAGCTTCTGCCACTGATTGCAGCAACGGTTGATACGAAAAATCCACGTGACTGGTATTATGCGCTCATGGACTATGGCGTGATGCTCAAAAAATTATATAAGAATCCAAATCGCAAGAGCGTTCATTATGCAAAGCAATCACGCTTTACTGGTTCCGATCGTGAGATCCGTGGGAAAATTATTCGTGAATTAATTGAGCGTACGCAAATTAACGTAGATCAATTGATCCAACTTACTTGCCCAAATGATCAGGTTAGATTCAAGAACATTTTGGAGCAACTTTTGTCTGATCAATTAGTAATAAAAAATAATGACATTGTGCAAATCGCATAAACTCTTTACTTTCTAGTCATTAGATCGCTACCTTTCTCTTTCCAATTACCGTTTTTTATTTTTGGGACCAATAATGCCAAAAATTATACAGGAATCTCGATTTATTGCGTATCTACACAGATCTTCACGAGCAAAACGTGTTCTGATCTCCCTGAGTATTCTTGCGAGTATTAGTCTTGCTGGGTACTTTTTTTATGTGCGACCGCTGCAAAATAATCTCAATGAAACTACGTTAAATATTGCGATGCTCAAGAAACAAAATACTGCTTTACGATCTGCGATAAGCAAGCATAAACAAGTTGATATTCAAGATGTATATAAAACTTCTTGGTCGCTTGAAGATGCGGGAACGGTTGAGATGTTAAATTTTTTCCAGCGTCATGGACTGGTATGTGAATCACTGCAAGATGGCGCTATGCGCAAAACTGGTCCGCCACCACGTACTCTAACGTTAGCCGGTTCATTCCAGCAACTATATGAGGCTATGATTGCGCTTGAATCAGTACAATGCAATGTTTTGATTGATCGATTTGCCATAAAAACAGTTAATCAAAATAACATACAGGTAACTTTCTCTATGCGTGATAGTCATGCAACGGTTTGATTTAATGGAGTATGATTAATGTTATTTCTGATAAGCTTTTTGACTGTATTCTCTTTGATCAATAATCTGCAGGCTCATGTGCGTAATCCATTTGCGCCTGCACCATCGCGGGAAATGGTATCAAGCGCTGAAAACGAATGGGAATTGCGCGCAATTCTTCAATCTAGTGATCGTCGTTATGCATTGATATTCGATGGGCAAAAAACGTTCACTTGTGCTCTGGGAGAACCAATAGGTAACTATGTCGTGACAGAACTGGATAATACAAAAGTTGTGCTCTCAAACAATAATAAAAAACAAATGCTTTCTCTTAATGCGAATAAATAATTGAAAAGGTTATTATGCGTAGTATCGCTCAGTGGTTAATAATAGGTATTTTGTTTAGTGTAACGCAGGTATGTGCCGATCAAGTAATCATACCAAGTATGCCCAGAGGCCTTATGATGGCAACGCCTCTTGATGGGGATTTACTCATTAACGAATTTAATAATGAAGCGATTTCCCAACAAAAAGCAACTGAGAAGATTATGCAATCAGTGCTCAAGGGCACAAAAAAAGAACTACAGATGCATGCAAATGAGCTTGTCAAAAACCAAAAAAAATTGAACCAGTTCTTGGAAGTGCTGCCAAAAGAAATTGCGCAAGCAAAATGTGATTACAAGCCGAGTAGCCTGCCACCTAAAGAGGAGAATCATCAAACGTTAGTAGATCTTTCTGATGAGACGGAAGCAATACTTGCCGCTCAGTATGATCATGAAAACTTAATGTCTCATGTATCGCTTTCATTACGACAGGCAACGCTTGCTGAAATAATAGAACTGATTAACAAAGCGCTCTCAATCAATTTTGTGGTTGATCAAAGTTTAACTACGAGCCCCTGTTCGCTACAAATAGATCAAGGTTGTGTGGGTGCCATACTCAAAACAGTACTTTCAATGATTCAACCACGTGCGGCGCTGCTCGAACAGGGTGGAATTTTTCACATTTTACCGCTTGATCGAGCAACGAAGTTGGTGCGTAGGCAAGCAGAGCTGTTGCGTAAAAAGAATTTTCAATCGGTTGAAATAACCCTATTTCATACCGATATTACCGAAGGATTCAAAAAGCGACTTGATCATATGTGGCAGCAAGTAATAGGATCGCATAAAGACATAAAAAACTATTATATGCTCTGCGATGAGTCATCGAAAAAAATATTCATGCGAGCGCGCTCTGGTGATATTGAGTGCATGAGTCAGTTTCTCAAATCGATTGATGTACCAAAAACGCAAGTTAAAATTGAAGCGCGGATTGTGATCGCGTCAAAAAACTTTGAAGATAGTTTTGGATTGCAATGGTCTAATATCTTTAATCGGCATGCCTCAATTTGTAATGGATTTGAAATAGTAGGCTCAGGCCCGCTTGAAGATATTTGCAATAATCCGCACCCACAAAAAAGTTGTAGTTTGATGGACTGGGCATTGAATTTATTTCCTATTGCAGGGGTATGCAACCGTTCTGTTCATATACCATTCGTATTTGGTGGCAATGACCTAAATACAAAACGGCTTAATATTGTACTCAATGCAGCAGAAAATAAAGGGGATATTCAGACGATTTTAAAACCATCACTACTTACTAGTCATGGAGAAGAGGCGGAGATTTTGGTTGGTGCTCGTTTTCCAATTCAAACGGTTATTCGAGAGACTATTGAAGGAAGTCTGCGGGACATAACGACGGCCACCTACATTGATGTGGGCACGAAGCTTAAGGTTACGCCAAATGTTGCACCGGATGGCTCATTTATCTTTTTAGATATGTTTGTAGAAAATTCATGTGTTGAAGGTACCAATGGCAAATTTCCTATCATTCGTACTACACGTTCACATAATCGCGTGGTTTTAAAAAGCACGCAGACCACCTTAATAAGTGGTCTGATCGAGCATGCAAAGAATCTTGAAATAGCCGGAGTGCCAATTTTGGCAGATGTCCCATTCTTTGGCTGGCTTTTTAAAGGGGTTAGAAAATTGCGCAAAGATTGTCAGCTGCTTATTTTCTTAACCCCAACGATCGTATAAATTTATTTGATTCTACCAAGTACTACGAGATTCATTATAAGAATTAGTCTCATCAAAAGTTGTAAATGAAAAATAATTGGGTGTTGGAGGGGGTAGGCAAGAACTAGAACTTTCACCATCATGTTCTCGTTCATAGCATATTACGGGGGAATTATAATCTTGAGAATAGAGAGTTCCTGTTGAGCTAGATTGCTCTGGTTGATTACAGAATGATTGCAATGGTTGTCTTGCTTGGTATTGAGAAGATGGTTGAATCATCACGGCCGTTCCTTGGATAGCTGGAGCAGGTAACTCGGGCATGGGCAATGCTGGTAACATGTCCTCATCAAAACTTGATCCACGTAAAAGAGACTCTAGCTCTTCGACATTCAAATCCTCTGCTTCTTCATGCTGCTCCTGCCCTTGATGCTGTTCATTATTATGTTTAAATTCTAAAGGCACAAATTTAATTTCAGGA
>CAYPYR010000050.1:4126-6555 GCA_964415095.1 uncultured Pseudomonadota bacterium
TTCATCTTTGATATTCCATTCATTATGTCTATTATCTGCAGTCATTGAACAAAGGGTGTTACCAGGTGAAAAATAGAGCGATTTTATTGGAGTTTTATGTTGTAAAAATTTTGGAGTTGATGAACGCTTACTAATATCCCAGCATGTTATTGTTGATATTAAAGAATTATTTGATGCTACTGCTAAATATTGATTGTTAGAGGAAAATGAAATTGATGAGATACCTTGATAGGTTAATAGTGGTTTTGTTTTTGTGGCAGCACGTTCTGATTTACCCTTTGTATCAACTTGAAATGAGCAGGACTTTATATTACCGTTATTGAAGCCTATTGCAATATGATTTTTGTTATGTGCGAAGGCAAGTGCAGTAACGGTACTGCGAATATTAGGCACTATAGATATTATTTCTTCGCAATTTTGTGCGTTATGAATATGTACAGATTGAGATTTGGAGTTTTCGTAAACAAATGCCATATAAGAAAAATCGCTAGAAAAGGCGAATTGAGCGACTTTTCTTGAAAAGGGTATAGATTCTGTGGTCAAATTTTCAAGATTAAGTTTTACTAAATATGATCTATTCTCAACATCGTTATGGTCGATAAATGCGATTTTATTAGGACCCATAAAGGTTAGATGTTCAATTCTTGTTCCTAAAGCCTGTGGGCAATAAAGTTGAATTACCGCACTCAGGTTTGATTTAAGCATCATCCCAAAAATGATAGTAATAATTAAGATCACGTTATTCATGAGTTGCTCCTAGGTGTATATTATTGTTATCAAAATTCCAAATTCGAATGAAACCATCATCTGAGGCTGAAATTACTTCACGACCGTCGTGAGAAAATTCAGCATAGTTAAATTTTGCTTCAAGAGTAGTGGTGAATATGTTTGTATGATTTTGCATGTCCCAAATATCTAGATTATGATAGCTATATTCTCCGGTAGAAACGAGTTTGTTGCTATCTGGAGAAAACATAAGAGAGTGTATATTTGCAGAACAACAGTCATGTATATTAAGTTTTTTTATCAATTGTACGGTATGATTTTTATGGTACATAAAACCATATTGATCATTTGCGACATAATCAAAAACACGAATTCCTTTGGTGCCTACATTTTTGCTTGCTCCGACTAAAGTTTTGCCATCAGGTGAAAAGGTATGCTTTTTTAAATTGCCTATATCTTCAATAGTTTTAACCTCTTTGGAGCTCAAATTTGCTAAACGTGAAAAGGCATTTGTTATACAAACAATATTTTGATTGTCATGAGTAAAAACTAAAGAATTTATACGCTCATTATAAATTAAAATTTTTAAATACGTTAAAAATTTTAATTTATAACATTCTGGATCAATATGACCCCTAAATGCAAAAGCAATGTCAATAACGAGCAGTTTACACTTATGTTTTTTTGAATAAGGAGCTGCTATGCCAAATTTAGAGCTATCAGGAGAAAAAGTAAAAATAGAATTATAAGAGAAGTTATTTATTGTTAATTTTTTTTCTTCTTTAGTTATTACATTATAAAAACATAAAACTATTTTTTTGCAGTCCGATGGCTTGATTACATAAGCAATTATCTGACCATTTGGAGAAATAATAATTCTAGAAATTTTTTGATCTACTGCTAGTTCGGGTGACTCTACTTTGGATTCAAGTCGAGTTGTGCGATCACAGACTATTACATTAGTTACCTCAACATCTTCTTCTTCACCTTTGATAGTTTCTTTAGTCTTATAAATAAATTTATTATCAGGTAAAAAATGTACGGTTTTTAGCGAAAAGTTAGTAGAGTATTGCGATCTTTCTACATAAAATTCTTCAGGATCAGCGGGAATTAAAGATGTCATATAAAATAGAGTGATTGAGAAAATTAAAGTAACCTTTTTTGTTACCATGCTATTTCTCGATCTTGATTAACCTGATTATAAAAATCAGTCCAAATGCGTACGGTGCCATCATCTGAAGCGGAAATAATTCTGGTGTCATCGCATGAAAATTCAGCATAGTTTATGCTATCTTCATGACCTTCTAATTTTTGAGCAGTATCTAATATATTGGGATCTTGTAAATCCCAGATGCGAATGGTTTTGTCATGAGAAGTGGAGACAAGAAATGCTTGATTATGTGAAAAATTTAATGAAGTGACCGGCTTGAAATGTCCTACAAGTTTCTTCGTTTTTTGCTTAGTCGGAACATCAAATAAATAAATGTTGCCATTATCAGCACCGATGGCGATTGTATTTTTATCGAGAGAAAGTGCAATTGCCTGAAATCTAACTTTTATTTTAAATCTAACATCTGGTTCTTTATTTTCTAAATCTTTGATATCGGTTAAATCCCAGATGTAAGCGCACCAGTCAGCGCCAAGTGAAATCATCCTGGAACTATCTGTTGAGAATTTAACTTGTTTTACACGATCGACATGTC
>CAYPYR010000051.1:0-1424 GCA_964415095.1 uncultured Pseudomonadota bacterium
GTATAACGAAGGAAAAATTGTTTGAGATTTTCTTCATCATTTGTTGAAACAAGTGATTCTAAAGCATTTTTTAGCGAATTATTATTCACACATATCACTGAACCCGCACTAAATGCTAAAATTAAAACACTCAGAAATTTCATTTTCATATCTATCCTCATATCCTTCTCAAATGGACTTCAATTTTTTCTGCCATATAATTTTCTAGCCGCATTAACGCTTTATTGGGATTTTTAAGTATTTCCCGATACTTCTTGATAAAGTCATCATTCCCATAAATATGGTTTTCTATAACATACCAAAAAAAGATATCCTCGTTGTTAAAATCATGAATAAACGCATCAATACAATCAACTTGATTACCTATAACCGATTTAACAATAAAATTTTTCCATAAATCAGGATTTCTCGTCAGGTGACTGATAAGTGGAAATGACATGTAGTGCTTGTACGCGCTATTTTTAGGAAACTTATCGTTGTAACTGACAATAAGTAAAAACTCTTTATGCAATGTTCTTATTTGATCTAGTTCTAAATAATTTTCGATCGTGGTAAATATCTCGCTAACCAAACCACGATTATCCTGTTCAATTGCAACCACAAGCCTATCAAGCAATCTATCGCACTCTTTTTCAGTTATTTTCTGTTTTTTTTGGTGTCTTTCCCATTCTTCTGGTGTCATATCAAAAGGGTTAAAGCGCTGAGCTACAGAATAATGTAGCGTCAACATAATGATAATGCTAAAAAAAATAACTTTAATTTGCATTGATAATACTTTGATTTAAATTAATAATCGAAATCATTAAGATTCAACTAAATCATCAAAAAAAGAGCCATCTCTATCATCACTTTCTGATTCAATGGTAGTTTGATTCTGGAGTTTATCCTCTACAAACTTCAGCATTCTGTTCTGCTCGTATTTCTCCCAAATTCTATAAAGACTATACGCTTCATTATCTTCAAATGTTGCTAAATTTTCTTGGCAGACTAATCCAGGGCTGGTCACACAATTAAATCTGAAACGAAATTCGTCTATATCAAAAAATTTTTTGGAATTTCTACTCTGCGTAAGATGGTTAAGCATTCCACGCATAGTATTGACATCATTTTCTTTAATTGCATCACTAATGCGTTGTATAAATTTTGGTACTCGTTTATCCTCAAGAAGCTTTAATTGCTTTTCAGTATAGAGCGGAAAATTATCACCAAGCATTATCTGTTGCGCGAAAAATGATAATGATAAATTTTGATCATTTGTTGCTTTGCAAACAGTATTATACATTGTGCTCATCAAAAAAAATATAGATAAGATTGCGTTAGATCTCATTGACTGACCCTTCTAGTATGAAAAATATTTTCAACATTAGAGTCAGTATAATAATTATCTTTTAAAATCCAATGATTTTATAAAATAATAAAATATA
>CAYPYR010000051.1:1524-6480 GCA_964415095.1 uncultured Pseudomonadota bacterium
TTAAACGCAAACGTAAATTGTACTACCGGATTTGCGGTTTTCTTCTCCGGATCTTCACTATTTAACGTTGCTTTTGAATATCCTGCACGAGCCGTAAAACTTGCATTATCAATTGCCCAATCATCGACATCAACATAATCCCCCATCATATAACTCGTCGGTGATGTGGTATAGACAATCTCACCTGGAGTAACACTATTGTTGGTCAAACTAATCGTAAGTCGATGACCGTCATAGGGGAAATTATCAAAACGCAGCGGTGCACTCATCCGCACTGAAACACGAAACGTAACAAACGCATTACGCCCGATGAATTTGATATCGGGGCTGGACATTGACATGATCCGTCCATTAACGAAAGAGAATTTTTTAATGATATCCATCGTCACTTCACGTGGATCATATTCAAACCAAACAATAGCATCAAAATAAAACTGGCCCCGCAGTGGATCAAAGCGAGAAAAGTTGGTAATAAAAAGTCCAGCATGCACCCTGGTAACAAATGGACCAAACTTTGATGCACGAGCTTCAGTAACTAAATTCAGTGCAGGATCAGTATCAGATTGTTTTATTATGGATAATGATGCAAAGAAAATTGCTGCAATACCAAGTATGAGTATCACCGCGGCTATTACGCGAATCCAAACACTAATCAGAGTCTTATGTACCAACGATAAATTCATGCTCATATCCTTTTATTCATTTTTTTTAGCAATCTCAATCCAGGGCATATTGACAGCAGGACTAATCCACAGCTGCTGATAGAGTGTGCGAGAGTTTTGATCAAAATCAAGTACAACACCATTAACGTTTTGATTTTTGCACATTTGGGAAGCCGCGATAATTGCTGATGCAGTAATTGCTCCGGTGATTGATTTTGCTACTGTTGCCAAAAACATCATGTTGAGATATCCCCACAATGAAAGCGCGCTCGGCAATGTACCATTGTTTGCTTCCCGCAAATCAGTATGAAATTGTTCAATCAATGGAATCGTGCTATCGCCTGGATTTGGTACCGTTGCCGTTGCAATAAAATCAATACCGCGTGTTTTTTTAAGATGCGACTGCAAGGGCAATAAATTGCTGGTGCCCAAAAAGCTGGTATGTATCAACCCGGCATTGAGCGATGAGGGAACAAAGTGATAAGTGGCATGTCGCCCAGCAATACAAATGATCGCATCCGGGTTTACACGCGCAATTTTTTTTACTGCTGAAGCTATTTCTACCGTAGCCATTGGATGCGCCGCTTTTGCCACGAGATGAATAAGCGAGTTTTTAGCATGATATGGTGCAATAATTTTCTCAGCAAGCGCAAGACCTTCATGTCCCCACGCACTCTCTTCATAAAAAATTGCAAGCGAGCGTTTCTTAAGTGTATCAATCGCATAATCTATCAGTGCCCGTAATTCTTGTTCAAGCGATGCTTTGGTATTAATAATCCCGCTGTTTTCTTGCTGGTGTGTTGCGGAGCTATTTTCATCGGGACCAAAAAATAATATCTGATTCTTTTCCCGCAACGCTTTGGTATGCTCGATAACGCCATGCGTCATAACATTGAGCAAAATAGAAGTTTCTGGTAGTAATTGCTCGATTTCATCAACCGCAAGTTTGGTATCTTCTGCATCATCGCGCACACGAAGCTGGACCCTTCTTCCCCCCAACCCACCGGCGTTATTGATCCGGTTAACGGCTGCTTGAAGTCCATCACGGACTACTTCACCTTCACCATGTAGTGGCAATACGGCACCAATAATAATTTCTGGTACTGCATTCGATTGCACTGATATATCATCTGTGGCATAAATCTTTAGTGTGGGGAGTAAAAATAGATTTATTAATAATAATACGCTTAGTAATCTGTGCGTTTGCATAAATACCATACTCATTTTCACTCCTTCATGCGCTCTGCTCGCTTACCGAACACTCTATTGAGTGTTAGTGTATGAAAGATGAGGAGCAAAAGTAAATACAGCGCTATTAATTGTAATACTTGCTGGTGCACCATTAAGATTTTTTAAGCAACTTAGGACCAATTCCCTACATACAAATTCAGAATATCTTCAAACGTCACATCTTCGGGAATTTCTTGCCAATTCTTAGGTGTATACCAAATTCTTACCGTTTTATCCCATGAAGTTGATGCAATTTGCGTACCATCTGGTGAAAAAACTGCTGAAGTCACGGATCGAGTATGACCTTCCAGAATCTGTATTTGTTCACCAGTTTCTACATCCCATATTCTGATCGTCTTATCTGCTGATGCTGATACTATGTATTGGCTATTTGGTGAAAATACTGCCGAATTAACCCTCTTAGTATGACCTTCCAATATTCGGAGTTCTTTACCATTATCACTCCATATTCTTACCGTAGTATCTGCTGACGCTGATACTATGTATAGACAATTAGGTGAATATACTGCTGAATTAACTCTTCGACTATGGCCTTCTAACAACAGTAATTGCTCATTAGTTATTATATTCCATATTCTTACCGTTTTATCATTCGATGCTGAAATTACCTGTAAGCCAATTGGTGAATATATCGCTGATTTTACCGCATCAGTATGACCGCAAAACATTGCCTGCTGCAAACCAGTGTAAGAATCCCATATCCTTATAGTATTATCTGCTGATGCCAACACGAGCTTTTGATCGTTAGGCGATAATGTTGCCGAATTAACGCTGCCAATCTCTTTTTTAAACACCTGTGATTTATTACCAGTTCTTGCATCCCATTTTATTACTGATTTATCCCACGATGCTGAAAATATATGTTGGCCTTTATGCGCAAAGACTGCTGTTCTAACCCAATCAGTATGACCGTGAAATTCCTGTAACAACTCACCTGTCGTCACATCCCATGTTTTTATAGTTTTATCATTTGATGCGGTGACTATCTGTGATCCATCAGGTGAAAATGCTACTGAATTAACACATTTTTTATGTCCTTTTAAAATTTTACAAAAACTAAAGTGTAGCCTTGGATTTGAGTTTAGGATATAACAACCAATGCGCAGTAATAATTCTTTTGAAAGTTTATAATCATCTACTAATGCATAACGCATTCCTTCGGGATTTTTTTCTATATAGCACTCTATATGTTCTGCAATAAGCGCTGCACAAACATTTATTAGTGCTGAAAGTTTAAAAACCCATACCAATTTATAAATAGAAACTATCAGTGATAATTCATATCTACCATGAAGAAACAGCCGATCTCGTAAGAACGACTGCAGGTTAGCTTTTTGAAGCAAAAGACGATGTGTAATTGCTACTGCAATTTCTATATCTTCATGCGGGATTTCAATATGATAAAGATTGTAGTTTAAGAAGCTGGAACTCTCATCTGGATGTAATTTTTGAAAAAGCTCAATAAATTCTGGACTAATCCTTATTACGGTATCAGATACAAAACCTGAATTATCCGATTTTAATCCACACATATAAATCGAATCTGAAAAGAGCGCATAACTATTAATAATTAATGCGAAAATCAATATTTTTATAAATGTGCTGTTCATAAAAGATCTAGTATAGACCATTTATCTTCATACCTCTTCTCTTTGGGCAACAACGTCCATACTATTACTCGTCCATCGAATGCTCCGGTAACAACTTGAGAGCCATCTGGTGAAAAATCTGCTGAAACTAAACGTTCATTGTGAAGTGTCGTTAATAATTTACCGGTTTTTGTATGCCATATACGCACCTGTCCATCCCATGAGGTAGATAAAAGTAGCGAACAATCGGGTGAAAATTTTACTGATCCAGCAACATGAGGATGCGTAAAGCATTGTAATTGATCACCGGTACTCACATCCCATAATATTGCATTAACACCTGACACGGTAACTACTGATTGGCCATCCGGAGCATATGTAGCGGTGGTCATGATCTCATCGTCATGTTTGAAACAATGTAATTCCTCTTCAGTAGCAAGATCCCATACGATTACTTCATTTCCTACTGAAATTATTTGAGAACCATCGGGGGAAAATGATGCTGAGCTCACTCGCTCATGAGTCAATTGCTGCAGTTGCATACCACTTTTTGCATCCCATATTTTTATTTCATTATGTGCTGTTGTTATTATTCTCTTTCCATCGCAAGAATACTGTGCTGAACTTGCCCAGTCATCATGTCCTTCTAAGATCATTAATTCTTCACCAGTAGAAGTATCAACTATATATATATTGTTCTTACACAATTTTACGAATCCAAATACTATGCGTTTTCCATCAGGAGAAAATGAGCGTGCTACTGTCAGACCAAGATCAGATTTGGATGATGATTTACCAGTTATTGCAGAAGATATTAATATTTTCCCGGTACTAGATAGTGAAATTATTGATTGTCCATCAGGTAAAAATGCTACTATATGAGCCGAAGCACCCGCATGCTTACTTACTGTCTTATGGGTTATTCGATAACGCCTGCCGAGGTCCACCTTTAATAAGTACCAACCAATCTGCAGCAATTGCTCATCTGAAAGTCCACGATTGGCTATTGTACAATAGCCTTCTTCATCGATATATAAATCGATATGCTCTGCTACGAGTGCCGCGTAAGAATGTACTATTTCGGGAATTTGAAAATAGTCCGCTGCTTTAAATAATGCGATAAGTGCCCCTTTATCATATTTTAGAACTTTTTCTAAATGTGCTTTCATGCTCATAATAACGGGAGAACATTCTCGCCATGCTACATTTTTCTTAAATGGCACATGTGCATAACAAGAATCTAGTTTTGATAGATAAGAATGTATTTTTCGTATCGCACTATGTGATATATCAAGTGGTAGATAACCTATATCTGAATAACTCTTGAGTAAACCTGAATACTTAATCAAATTATTTGAAAATTCAATCTTGTTTTCCCTACAATAACCTGTTCTTTCTTCATTAATGCCAGCAACATATAACGCTCCAGATAATGAATGTGAAACTATTATGGA
>CAYPYR010000052.1:0-2387 GCA_964415095.1 uncultured Pseudomonadota bacterium
GGTGATACGGTTGTATTTGATACCAATGGTCCAATTACCTCTGGCATCACGCACACTGCTGGTACAGCTTCGATCACATTGGTAAATTCTGGAACATATCGTGCAACATTTGTAGTTACTATTTCTAATACACTTGTAGGAGCTAATTCATTTGGTGTTAGAATAAACACCGTGCTTGTCCCTGGGTCTCAATATGGTTTTACTATTGTTTCTATTCCAGGTTCGTCGATACTAATGGGGCAAGTAAGTTTTACTGCAACAGCAGGTGATATTCTTGATCTGGCGAATAGAGCATCAAGTACAGCAGATCTACCAGCAGTCACCGACCAAGTTAACGCGTCAATTCTTATTGAACGCACCGCATAATCTTTAAAGCAATGGCGATTCTTAATAACATAGTGAGTCGCCTAAACATAATCCGTGAGATAGAAAGGAGAGTCTATGAAGACAATATTATTTAAAAATAAATTAAGTATATGCACAAAACTCTTAGCATTAATGCTGGGAAGCGTGAGTTTATTAAATGTTCAATATAGCCTGGCATTCGATATGCGAAAGTTTGTAGAAGGCATGCAAGATCCAGCTAGCATGCCTGCAGATATTCGTGCAATTATCTCTTTAGTGATTGAGAAAATTGATCCGGCAGCAAAAAATTCACATATAGTGCACAAAGCAATTAGTGAATTAGAAAAATGTAGAACATCAGTGCCAGATGCAAGTAAAAAGATTGATCAACTCAAAAGATATCAAACATTTTTAGCCCATTATAATGATTTGACTAGAGGAGATATTATTGGTCGAACATGCCCTAATGTACACAATGATATCTGTGGTGATCTTACGATTGATGGTGATCTTACCGTAACGGGAAGCATATTTCCTGCGGTATCTGGGCCTACTGGAGCAACAGGTGCTACTGGTGCCGCTGGTCTAACGGGTGATACCGGCGCTACCGGTGCAACGGGTTCTACAGGTGCAATTGGCGCAACGGGAGATACGGGTGCTACTGGAACAACCGGAGCAACAGGTTCCACTGGTTCCACCGGAACTTCTGGTGCAACCGGAGCAACAGGTGCTACCGGAGGAGGAGCTCTTGATTATGCATATATTTATAATATTGGTGTTGAAAGCGTACCAAGCAATACCGATGTGTCATTTGATACCAATGGACCTATCTCTGCGGGTATTTCGCATGCTGTTGGTACAAAACCTATTACGTTACGTGTTACCGGAACTTATAGAGTCACTTATACTTTAGCATTGGCTGCAGGATCGCTTGGTCAGTTTGCAGTGGTCCAAGATGGATATAGTGCATTTATTCCTGGTAGCGAGTTTGGTGGTTCAAGTTCAACAATCGTTGGGCAAGTAATCTTTACTGCTCAAGCGGGAGATACAATAACATTACATAATACTAGCGCTGTAGCAGCATTGTTAACTGGTATTGCATCTCAAGCAAATGCATCGATCTTAATAGAACGCATTGCATAAACTTTAAAACAATGGCGGCCCTGCTTATTGGTAGGGCCGCTTTTTTTATTATGGTGCTTGTATTTTGTTGCATGATACATAATAATCAAACTTATACTATATTTTTTTGATAGTGAAACTTAAGCAACGTACATGACCAGGCAAAAACTTACTACCTACCAAAAATTATCTACCGAGTTTTATGATCTTGAATCGCATCCTGATAATGCGAAATCACAATTATTCTATATGGATTATGCGCTACATGCTCATGGTCCAATATTAGAACCAATGTGTGGCACGGGGCGATTTATGATCCCTATGCTGCACGCCGGTTTAGATATTGAGGGTTTTGATGCATCATATTACATGCTTGATGCGTTTAGACAAAAATATGCACGTATTAGTAATCAAGAGCCACCCGTTTGGCAGCAATTTGTGCAAGATTTCACGAGTGATAAACGTTATAATCTCATTTTTGTGCCCTATGGTTCGTGGGGCCTCATAACGAATAAAGAAGATTCAAAAAAATCTTTAGCAATCATGTATGAGCATCTTGCGCCATCGGGGAAATTTGTGCTTGAGATAGAAACTGTTTCATCGGTACCATTGCCCTGCGGGATTTGGCGCCGTGGTGTCAATACACGAGAAGATGGCTCAAAGATTGCGATTAATACATTTGCAACGTATGACGATGTTACCCAAATTTATCAGGCGTTATGTCGTTATGAATCACTCGAACATAATACTATTGTTGCTACGGAAACTGAAGATTTTCAAATGTATCTTTATCGCTTTGATGAAATGGAACAAATATTAAAAGATGTTGGTTTTTGTGATATCAAAAAATTTAATAAATATTCTCATGAGCTCGCGCGCGATCCTAAAACACCCATTCTTGTCTACGAATGCACTAAATA
>CAYPYR010000052.1:2487-6426 GCA_964415095.1 uncultured Pseudomonadota bacterium
GCACCACGTATTAATATTGAAAAACAGCATCAACTATAAACTATAAACAGCGAATTTTCTATCATGCTTGCACATAATTTTTGGCATCTACTTATTGTCATATTTATTGGTATATCTCAAAATCTGTTAATTGCTCATCACAAAATCATATACCTCATTTCACCTCCTCGCTCACTATCTGTTGCATTCTTAAGAATGATGCAAGCGCGAGGCGATTTTGAAATATTTGTGGAACCATCCCATAGAGCATTTGGGTTGCATTATTTTAAAAAAACCGGAAATAGATGGTTTTCCGAAGAAGATTTTCTTGCAAGTGCACCCACTACTTTTAATGAAGTAAAACATCAAATTTTAGAAAGTGCAGCACATAAACCGGTATTTGTGAAAGAAATGGGTTACACGGTGGCTGAATTTCTAACTCAGGATACGCAAGATGCTACTGAACTCATTAAAAATTCTAACGTATATTTTTTCTTTTTAATACGTAATCCGCATCATTCTATGATCTCATTTTATCGTAAAATTTGTAATTGTACCTCGGCGGATCTTGCGCATACAATTGAATATGAAAGCTGCATGAGACTGTTTAATTCGATTAAAGATCGTGTTGCAAATCCGCCACGTATTATTTTTTCAGAAAATTTATATGCTAATCCTGAAGAAACCATAAAACAGTTTTGTGAATATTGTACGATTCCTGTTCTAGATCATGCACTCAAGTGGCCATCATTAGGTCAGGATTTTACTGGCATTCAAGCATGGCATGAACGCCGCGCACCGTGGATTATACAATGGTGGTATACAGAAGCTATGCGTAGCACGGGTTTTCATAAACCACATGAATATGCGGTTGATGTCGATGGTAACCCAACGTTTATAGAAATAGCTGAGATTCATCGCGCTGCCTACCAGAAAGCATATCAAGAAAATCTTGAGTACTATAATCAACTTAAAGCTTATATAGATTATCATTTGTAATCCTGTCTTAAAGGTAATTATAACATAACCCTTGTTTTCTTTTTTTAATTTTTTACATCATAAACAAAATTCCAATTTTAATGGTAAAAAAAGGATGTTTATGAATGCACGTATATTACTTTGTCTTTTATTATGCTCAATATCGCTTAATGGTACTGGTCCATGGACATTAGATCTAGGCCCAACCTGGCAATACACCCATTACGATCAAGGCAATCTTCCATCGCAAAAAGGATTCATGGCAGGGCTTGCATTTGATACATACTATCAAAATGCATGGAAACCAATGGGATATGTAGGTTTTCGCGGACTGTGGGATATACCGAATATTTGTTCATGCAATGGATTAATGATCGATTCAAATGAATATAATGTGAATGCACATCTGGGTTACTGTTTTGCAAGCAAAGAAAAAAATTTGCTGGTAAGTCCATTTACCGGTTTTGATTTTATTTATCTTAAGCATGAAATAGAACATGATATTTTTGTGAGTCATTATGCGCAAATTAATATACCATTGGGTGTTTTCTTAACACATCGTGTATCAGAAAACTTTGAATGGTCACTACGCACTTATTACGACTTTGCGGTATGGACTCGATTAAATATTACAACACCATGTCTCTGTCCTACTGAATGTGACGAAGTAACACTTAAAGGTGGCAAGCGTTTTTATATCGAAGTGCCTTTGAGATGGCATTTTCGTCCGAATAAAAAAATTGGCATAGATTTTGCCTACACACCACTTTTTTCTTGGCAAAAATTTAATAATAATGAATGTTGCTTGAAAGCATGCAACATACCAACATTATCACAATGGCATCTTGGCGCAGTTATTACACTTGGCATTAATTTTTAAGGAGCAAAAACATGTATAAAAAATTGATGCTTTTATTAACATTGTTTGGGCATGAACTAGGTGCGCTTGAACCATTGCGCAATAATATTCAACGTGGTGAGCGTCGCGTAAACTCATTAATTACGCGTAACATTGCTGGACGTCAACAATCAAATCAGCCATTGCAAACACAATTTATTAATGGTGATGAAGCGCGATATGCTGATAAGCGCAATAGTTTTGGTAAATCACTTGCACAATTGAGCAATGGGTTGATAAACGTAGATGCGTTTGACCAATTAGTTGCGGCGTTGCGATCTGGGGATCCAAGTCTTTTTAATCACATTATGATGGGAAGTTCGCCATTAAGAAAACGACTGGTAAATCCTCAAGCGGCATATGCATTTAATCTTGATGGTGCGGATTCTTGGATTGACGTTATTCCTGCACCACCGGCGCTTACTTCAGCTGAAGCTGGAGGTGAAATGGTAGAGCTTTATTGGCAGGCTTTACTACGCGATGTAGCATTTAATGATTATGATACTAATGCGTTAGCACTTGCAGCCATTGCGGATCTTAATAATCTTACCGATTATAATACGGCACGTAGCAATGGTGTTATTACACCGCAAACATTATTTCGTTCAGATCTTCCAAGTGCATCAGTTGGACCATATATTTCTCAATTTCTCTATCAACCAATTCCCTATGGTCCCGGACCAAATTTTAATGGCTCAGGAGCATTGCCTATTCAGTATCAAGAGCAAGTTGTGCCAACGTCAAGCACGGTTAATGACTTTATGACCAATTTTAATGAATGGGAATTTATACAGCAAGGTCATAATCCTACGAGAACTATTGCTTATACCGCAACGCGTACATTTATACGTAATGGGCGCGATCTTGGTGATTATTTGCGACAAGATTATCCACAACAAGCATTCCTAAATGCAGCGCTTATACTTCTAGCGTATGGTGCTAAAGCACTTGATCAAAATAATCCCTATAAAAATAATCTTACGCAACAAGGATTTACGACCTACGGTCAACCAGATCTTCTTAACTTAGTTACTATGGCAATGGAACTTGCTCTGCGTGCAACGTGGTACCAAAAATGGTTAGTACATCTTCGTGCGCGACCAGAGTTTATTGGATTTTTAGTCCAACAACAAAAAACTGGTGCACAAAATTTTGGCTTGCATATCGATCTCATGAGTTCCAATGCACTTGCGCAAACTTTTGCAACATTTGGTAGTTATTTTCTGCCACAAGCCTACCCTGAAGGATCACCGGTACATCCTTCATATCCAGCGGGACATGCTGCCATTGCTGGTGCATGTGTCACTATTTTAAAAGCTTTTTTCAATGAAGATTTTGCAGTACCATCACCTGTTGAACCAAATGCGCTCAATACTGCATTGGTTGCTTATAGCGGTACATTAAAAGTGGGGGATGAGCTCAATAAACTTGCATCTAACTTTGCAGAGGGCCGTGATATTGCGGGAGTTCATTTTCGTTCAGATGGTGTTGCTGGATTAAACTTGGGTGAAAAAGTTGCTATCGCATTACTTAATGATGAAGCACTTACGCGGCATGAACCATTTGCTGGATTTAAACTCACAACGTTTGATGGTAGAAAAATTACCGTTGGTGCTAAGCGAACACCTTCACAATTATAATATTATATTATTAGAGAGAGACTTTTGTTGTATGTTGCACATGGTGAGTTGCTCTCTTAAGAGATTTTCGATCGGCATAAATAATGGTGTTGGCAATTGCTCGAGTGAGAACCAGCACCATTCTTCACATTTTTCAGGTTCCAGAACAATAACGTTACCATTGTCATAATCTGCCATAAGAAAACAGGTGATATAATGTTTATTCTCTTGATGGAAAATATCATTGGTAAACGTTACTTTACGAATATTTTTGATCGTGATGCCAGCTTCTTCCATTACTTCTCGCGCAGCACATGCTTCAATTGTTTCACCAAACTCGAGATGTCCACCAGGAGTTGCCCACTCACCAGCACCATGTGCGTTTTTTCGTTTGCCCAAAAGCAGCTTATTATTGTTGAAAATTAAAACAGCTACGCCAACTTTTGGTCTTTGATCAATATTCAT
>CAYPYR010000053.1:0-1255 GCA_964415095.1 uncultured Pseudomonadota bacterium
GCATGTGTTAAGCACGCCGCCAGCGTTTATTCTGAGCCAGGATCAAACTCTCCATATCAGAATTGTCTGTTTTCAAGAATTGACTCAAGATCCAGGCAAATTTTTAAAATTGCCTTTATCATATCTTATGTATTTCAAAGACGATCAAATTTTCAAATTTATTTTTATTAGTTTCAAGCTCTAGGAGCTTGTTTCAGTCACTTAGCGAGACGTTGCTGACTACTGATTTGATGTTGTTAATTGTATCGCACAATCTTTAACATTGCAAGCGTTTTTTTTAATTTTTTTTGTTTTTTATTTTTTAATTTTTTGCGCTTGCATCGGTGTTTTTGCGCTGTCTCGTTTATTTCAATCGTTGACTACGGAGGTAATTGTATATCGTTTTATCTAACTCTGCAAGCATTTTTTTAACATTTTTTTATTTTTTTTTAAAAAAAGCTCTTTTTTACCCATGAAAATACCGCTATAACCGCCTGCTAGAGCTTGATTTGGCGATATTGCAATTTTTTTATTTTTTTCTCAAAAAAAGATAGAAAATAGCTATTTTATTGATTATTTTTGATCATAAATGATAAAATTATTTTAAAGAAGAAGAGTATTATTGAAGGGAGATGTTCATGAATTACCAAAATTTCACCTATAATTTCACTAAATCCGGAATTCCAGACCCAAAACCTCATGAGAAAAAACCTCATGGTAAGCTCCCGGAAGAGTTAATTAAACCGGTTCATCAGCAAAAAGATGATTTTCCCAACCGAATAAGTCCCGTTATCGATGAAAATAAGAATAAAAAAGGCCCCAAAGTCTAATTTAATAGTTTTTTGGGATCAAATCAGAGAAAATAGCGGTTTCTAGGGGCAAATCTGCCAAACTATTGCTATTTTTGCATGAATATTGCTAAATTGTAATTAGTTGGAGGGGGTTAGGGTATAAAGTAGCCTTTAATGCCGTTCAACACCAAGATTTTCTATCATACTTATCGTTTATGAGCCTTGATGCTCTTTTGTAGCATTCAAAACTTGGATATTAAATAAACATAAAAATTTGCTCATTCGGTTTTTTATCTATAACACATAGATAAGATGGGCATTTGATGCTTGTTTGTTCAAAACAAGCTTAATACATACTTGAAAGGGAATAGTATGAGTAATCGTGAAGAAAAAAAACAAAAATTTGGTAAAGAACAAAAAGGTCAAGATCGCGTTGAGCAACGTCAAGGTCAAGAACAACGCTCAGAACACGGTCAACAACCTAA
>CAYPYR010000053.1:1355-6343 GCA_964415095.1 uncultured Pseudomonadota bacterium
CAACCTAAAATGGGTCAAGAACGCCAAGGTCAACGTCCTGAACATGGCCAACGTCCAGAATATGGTCAACCTAAAGCTGAAACTCATAAAAAGCCAGGTTTTGATCATAAAGATACTCGTGATGAGAGTTCTAAAAAATATTAGTAATCAATTCTGATTACTTAATAATCTAAGATTTATGAGGAGGCAATCGCCTCCTCCTCTTTTATAAAACTACCGTCTCCATTTCCATTATTATATACCCATATAATGTAACGCGCGCGCGTACGTGTGTATATATTTTGCGCTCTATATTAAATTCGATTAATAAAATATAATAAATACAGAGCAAAAGATCATATTTGAACCTAAGATTATATAAGAGCGATAGCAACTATCATGTTATTAGACGACCTTCGTGAACGAATCAAACAAGTACATCCTGATATAGAAGCGATACAGGCCTATTGGAAAGCTGCTGGTCTTGAAACTAAATTTCAAGAACTTGAAGCGCGCACCCATGAAGAAGATTTTTGGAAAGCAACCGATCATATTGAGGTTTCCAAACGACATCAAGCGCTTAAAAGTATCTATGATGCATATCATGATATCATAACACGCTATCATGATAGCATTGAGCTAATTGAACTCTTTGCAACCAATGATGATGAACTTAAGAAACTTGATCAAGACATTGCTGCGCTCTGCCGCAATATCCGTAAATTTAAATTGGAACTACTGCTAAATAAAGAATTCGATAACGCAAATTGCTTTTTAAGTATCAATGCCGGTGCCGGCGGAACGGAATCCCAAGACTGGGCGGAGATCCTCCTGCGCATGTATTTACGTTTTTGTGAACGAGAAGGGATAGTGGTCGATGTGGTTGATTATCAACCAGGCGAAGAAGCAGGAATAAAATCTGCAACGCTCTTTTTGAAAAAGAAAAACGCGTATGGCTTTTTAAAAACAGAAGCCGGTATTCATCGCCTCGTGCGCATATCCCCCTTTGATTCCAACAAACGACGCCATACTTCATTTGCTGCCGTATCGGCAACACCAGAAGTTGAAGAAACTGCTATTCAGATTGATCCAAACGATTTACGTATTGATACCTATCGTGCTGGTGGCAAAGGTGGACAGCACGTCAATAAAACTGACTCTGCGGTACGCATCACCCATATTCCAACAAATATTGTTGCTCAATGCCAAGCTGAGCGATCTCAGTTACAAAATAAACAAACGGCAATGAAGATGCTTGTAGCAAAGCTAGTTGAAAAACGTGAACAGGAAAAAAGAGAAAAAGAAGCATCGATTGAAAAGAAAAAAATAGAATGGGGCTCACAAATACGTTCGTACGTATTGCACCCGTATAAAATGGTAAAAGACCATCGTACTGATTTTGAATCACCACAACCTGAATTAGTACTCGATGGTGACATTATGCCGTTTATTGAAAAAATGCTCACACAACCGGAATAATTTTATTGTTATATCATGCTTAATATTAGTCAGTTACTTGTTCGCACACAAAAACTTATTCTTGATCATCATCAATCAACTGATCCGGTCAAAATCATTATTGGATTTTCTGGCGGACCAGACTCTATGTTTTTGTTGCATGTATTGAAAAAGCTTTCTGATACCATGCCATTGCAATTAGTTGCTGCCCATCTTAATCATGGCTGGCGCGATGATGCTACTCATGATGAAGAACTCTGCACACAAATTTGTACCGAAAACAATATCCCTCTGGTGCTTGGTCATGCTCGTGAATACCAGCATCTGGTTAATAAAAAAACTGGTTCTAAAGAGTCGCTTGGTCGCGCCCTACGACGTCAATTTTTTGAACGAATCAAAACTGAACAACATGCCGACTTTATTGTCTTGGGTCATCATGCCGATGATCAACAAGAAACGTTCTTTATTCGTTTGCTTCGTGGTAGTTCGCTTTCTGGTTTAGTAAGCATGCGCGCACATGATAAAGGATACCTGCGCCCACTACTTTCAATTACGAAAACAGAAATACTTAATTACCTTGATGAAAATAATATTAAGTATTGTACTGATAGTACTAACGAATCTGATGAGTTTTTACGCAATCGCCTGCGCAAACAAGTGATCCCTGCACTCAAAGCATGTGACAATCGTTTTGATCAAAAGTTTGCGTCAACTCTCACGCATCTTAAAGAAGAAGAAGCAACATTAACACAAATTACGCGCGAAGCATTTGAACGAGTGTTTGAATCGCAAGATCAGGGCTCCCTGCCTCTTTTTTGCAATTTACAACCAACACTTAAGCATCGTGTACTCTTGCAACTGCTCTGTTCTGCACAAGTACCATTCACTCCCAGCGCCGGATTCTTTAATGAAATTATGCAATTTCTTGCATCCAAAAACGGCGGTAAACACCAACTGCATCAATCATGGTATGTTTGGAAGAAGCAAGATAAATTTGGCATCACCAAACAATCTAATGTCTAAATATTGTTAAAAAATATTTTATCGTAATATTTGAAAACCACTATTTACAAAGGGTTTTTTGCATTAAAAACTTTTCCATGATACTATTTTTCATAGAAAGTATGCTGAAGCACAGCAAAAATTCCATCACTAAATTTCATTGAAAGATTTATATGAACTTGCATCGCATGCTTCTTCTAGGAGCTTTAAGCATCCCAACATTTCATAACTCAGTATCAGCAAAGATAAGTCCTCGTATAATTGGTGTAACGAGTGGAGCTATCGGTTTTTTTGCTGGCAGGAAATATAACGCTTTTAAACATCACCAAATGATAAAAAATATAGATGTAGAATATAATCTTAAAGATGCAATGCTGTTCAATCCTACAGAAAGCATAGCCAAACTAAAAAAAGCTCTCGATGCCGGCCTCAACGAAGAGATCAAACATAAGTTGTTTTTTTTCGCTATCAAAAAAGATAAAGCTGAAGAAGCGTCATTACTTTATGAGCATATCTTTGTTGCTCAAGCAGAACCAATGGATACCTATGCGGCATTATTCTATGAAGGAGATGCTTTTGTTTCTGTAGAAGAATCAATGGATATGTATGAGGTAATATATCATGCCACAATACATAACAGTATTAACGTACTCAGCATGTTACTTAAACGAGGTATTCACCTAGAGACCAAAAGTAAATCTGGCATGACTGCATTTTTAACTTCTCTTGAAGATAGCAATCTTACAACCGCACAATGGTTACTTGACCATGGAGCAAATATTAATGCTACTAACAATGATGGTTGGAATGGTCTACATTTTGCAGCAAAAAAAGATGATGATGCGCTTGCTGAATGGCTATACCAAAATCATATTGATTATAAAGCGGAAACAATAGATGGTTACACTCCATTTGCAATAGCGATTGCAAATGGCTCATTGTCTACTGTTCAATGGTTTATTAATCATTGTGCAAATGTAGATGAGCTCTGGAATATTGATAAAATGGACGTGACTCCATTGATGTTAGCCGCATATAACGGGCATCTTGAAATAGTAAAATGCTTAGTAACGCATGATGCATCAGTATTAGCAACTACACAAGATGGTAAAACAGTTGTTGATATAGCAAAATTAGGCAAAGAATCTGAATCACATTCTGCCGTCATTGAATTTCTTGAAGCTGAAGTTCAAAATGCTAAAAAAGTTTTAACAATAAATTAACTATATTAAATTAGACAGAAAAAGAACCTATGAAATTACATCGCATGCTCCTTCTGGCAGTTTTAACCACCTTAACATTAAATAACTCGGTATCAGCAGACCTTGGATCATTACTTGGTGGCGCTGCAACAGCTGGTGTGTTCGTTTATACTACTTATGCTATGTATAACAATGAGCAGAAGCTTTGGCATGCAATTGATCTTCAAGAAGCAGGGATACCTGATCTTTTAAACGCTATTAAAGCGGGTATAGAAACAGAACAAAAGCATAAATTGTTTTTCTATGCAGTTCAAAAAGACAATCTTTCTGCAGCAAAGTTATTATATGAAGAAAACCTGACTCGTATTATGACAGAAGAAAAAGATGTATATCATCCGATTCATTATGCTGCTCATTGTGGCTCTTTTGAAGTGATTGAAATGCTTCTTAACTCAAAAGATATTAATATAGATTCACGCACTGAAAACGGCAAAACCGCGTTCTTAATAGCTGTCATGCAAGGTCATTACGAGATTGCACAGTGGTTAGCAAATCATGATGCAAATATCTATGCTGAAACAAATAATGGCTGGAACGCTCTTCATTGCGCTGCAAAAAGCAACAATCTTCAATTATTTAAATGGCTTTATAAAAAAACTAATGTTGATTGTTGGAAAACTACCACAGCAGGCTACATCCCTTTTGCAATCGCAATAGCGCATGGGTCACAAAATGTTGTTAAATGGTGCGTTGAAAAACGAGGATACATACGTGGATACATAAATGATATGGTTTGGCGTTGGCACATCAATAATATAGAAATGACTGCATTAATGGCAGCTGCTTATCATAAGCAATTTGAAATGGTAGCAATGCTAGTCAACTATGGCGCAACTATTAATCAAACTGATCTTAAAACAATTGCTGCACCTGAAATACCGGATGAAATTATTCTCTTTCTTGAAGCTCTGGTAAAAAAAGATACAGAAACCCGCGATTTCTTTTTAAGAAAATATACTACAAACGTAAAATAAAGACATATCGATATGAAAAGAGATCTCGGTTCTTTCCCGAGGTCTCTTTTTTGTTAAAAATATCTTATCGCCATATTCGCAAACTACTATTTATAAAGGGTTTTTTGCATTAAAAATCGTTTATGATATTCTTTAATAATTAAGAAAGTATGTCGAAGCAATGGTAAAATAACTTTATTAAATTTCATTGAAAGGTTTTTATGAACTTGCGTCGCATCATTCTTTTGGGAGCCTTAAGTACCTTAACATTACATAACTCTGTATCAGCTGATCCAGGAATCGCTACATTTGGCATATTTGCAGGATTATTTGG
>CAYPYR010000054.1:0-4489 GCA_964415095.1 uncultured Pseudomonadota bacterium
CCCTTATATCATTTCAATAGCACACTATATAGTAATAATTACCATAAAATAGATTAAATATCGAGCCAGAATACTAACGAAACCCTAAAACCCAACCAACTTACTATCTACAATGCAATACGCTGAACATCAAACGCTTTATTATCTTTAGAAAAAATAGCGGAAATCAATGGCGTCGCCAAGAATACCTGCGCCCCCAAATCATTCAGCACCCGCATACACTGCGAAAGACGCCGATCATCAAAATCGGTCATAAAATCATCAAGTAACAAAATAGCGTTAATCCCCTGATCACGCAAAATCAAATGCTGCGCAATCTTCATTAAAAACACCACGAGCTTTTGTTGCCCCCGTGATGCATACACCCGCGCGCGCTTTTTCTTAAAAACAAAATTAATATCATCAAGGTGCGCACCAAAAATACCACGCCCAAGTCGCGTCTCAGTTGCAACACCGCCCGCGGCATTAAATAGATTCCAAAATTCTTCAAACGATTCATCTTCTTTCATGCGTGTTCGCGCATACACCAACTCTATAGCAAGCTCAGGATCCTCTTGACGAAAAAACGTATCAAGCAATATATTAATGCGTGCTTCAAGATCCGCTAAATACTGCGCGCGTGCTTGCTGCAAAATAATGGATCGTTGCCAAACCTGCTCAGTCCACGTTGCAAATGTCGGATCAGTAACTTGATAGCGACCGCGCGATTGCGCGAGCAATACATTACGCTGCGAAGCACTATGCTTATATTCTTTAAGAATCTGTATGTACGAAGGATCATGCAACACCATGGCTTGATCTAAAAAGCGACGACGCTCATCCGGCGCACCTTGTACCAACTCACGATCATCTTCGGTGAGTGCAATCACGCGATACAACGAGACAATTTCTTTATACGAAGATATTGTCGTGCCATCAACTTTAACGAGCTTTTGTTGTGGCGAAATACCCACTTGAATCTCATGCGCTAGATCATCGGAGCCTACAATCTCGATCTTAAGAAAACAATGATTGTTGCTGGTGTAAATTAATTCGCGTCCCTGGTGCGTGCGAAACGAACGTAAGTAACAGGCGTAATACAATGCTTCAAGTACACTGGTTTTACCGGTCCCATTTTCGCCTTCAAGCAGAACAAACTGACCGGATATATCAAATACCCGGTCAGTAAAACATCTAAAATTAGTAAGCGAAATTCGTGTGACGCGCACCGTAAACCTATAAACCTTTTTATTGATCGTTAGTTATCGTTGCATCGCGGAGACCGGCATCACTAAATAAGTAAAGTGATAACCTTCGCCCTCAGATTCAAACATAATAGGTTTGCTCATATTCTTAATAAAGAGTGTAATCTCTTTTTCGGTAAATACGGAAAGCCCATTTAATAAGTACGGAGAATAAAAACGACTCTCGATCATCTCACCATCAAATGCTTCCAATGCGAGCGATTCTTCAAGTGTTCCCACTTCTTTATTTTCAAGTGACACATCAAGTTGTGATGGCTTGAATTGGAACTTAGTGGAAATAAATTGTCCCGCTAAGAAACAATTTGCGCGCTTGAGTGTCTTCAGAATATCATTCTTCATTACCGTTGCGGGCAAAAATCCTTCTTTGGATAAAATTGGGCGATATTCAGGAAATGGTTCTGCAATCAATTTGGTGAAGAAATTAAAGTGTGGTCCTGAAAAGACTAATTGATTGCCGCAGGTACCCAAAAACACCGTTGGGGTCTCAGTGCTCTCAAGAATCTTTTTAATTTCGACGATAGCACGTTTCGGTACTAACCACTTGCGATCATCTGGTAGCGAATACTTACTCGTCTGTACGCGCGCAAGGCAATGGCCGTCAGTTGCGACAAACGCCATCTCACCACCCATGAATTCCAGCAATGTGCCATTAAGGGCCGCATGTGCGTTATTTTGCGGAATCAAAAATGCAACTTTGTTAAGCATCGAAAGTAAAAACGGTGCTTCGATGTGCATTAAGTTTTCTATGCGCTCAGGGAATGGTGGGAAATCTTCTGCTGATCTAATATTAAGCGCAAGGTCAACACCACCGGCATGCATTTTAAGTTGGCCGCCGGAAAGCTCAAACTCAATAGCGCCATCAAGCTCTTTAACCAATTCGAATATACGGCGACCTGATACCAAGAAGCTGATTGCATCAATATCGCTGCGCACCAAGGGTGTGCTTGATTGCAAACTAATTTCTTGATCGGTTGCTTTTAAAATTAACTCGCGCGAGGTAATTTGAAATAAAATATATTCTGTAACATCAAGGGTTGAACGTTTGGTGCAAATCGGTTGCATTGACGCAAGCAGTGTTTGCAACGTTCGTTGTTCTATAACAAATGTATGTTCCATAACTTCGATCCATTTCGCATGATCATCTTTAATTTTCTGTCCATTATCGTATAGTATAGTACATGATAGTGAATTAGCAATGTTCCAATGTTCTCGCACGTCTTCATGGTGCATCAATACATTAAGAAAGTCATACTATGATACTAATTATTATTTTATACGCGCTACTTGCTGCTACATTTCCTCTTGGGAAAGAGCTGCTCTCCTATACCTCACCAGTGTATTTAATCGGGCTGCGGATGATTATTGCCGGCAGTATGTTACTTGCATATCAATTTTTTACCGCACGAGAAAAATTACGCGTCGCGCGGGAAGATATTCCCGCTATTGGGATTATTGCGCTCACCCTTATTTATCTTTCTTATATTCTGGAATTCTGGGGCATGAACCTGATGCCATCATTTAAAGCATGTACGCTCTTTAGCCTTGCGCCGTTCATGACGTATGCAATCGGCTGTACGTTCTTTGGTGAAGTATGGCGCATGCGCAAATTACTCGGTCTAACTATTGGTTTTATTGGTATTCTGCCGTTACTATTTACCTCTTCGTCTCTTGAAGAAGTTGTGGGTAGTATGCTTATTTTTTCATGGGCAGAAGTTGCGGTAATTGCAGCAGTTTTCTTTTACTGCTTTGGTTGGTTTTTTGTACGCCGATTAGTGAAATTTAAGCACTACTCACCATTTACTATTACTGGTTATTCGATGCTTATCGGTGGAGTTGGTGCATTTACTACGGCATTGATGGTTGGGAATCCGTTAACGTTTGATTTTCCGCTCCCGTTTTGGGGCTTTCTTTTCGCGATTATATTTATTGGTAATGTTGCGGCGTATAATCTTTATGCGCGCTTGCTTAAGCATTACTCCAACACGTTTATTTCTTTTTGCTCGGTACTGGAACCAATCTTTGGTGCGCTGCTTGGTTGGTTTTTTCTGCACGAGCGCATCTCGTGGCAGTTTTATGTAACGATGGTTATGGTCTTTATAGGGCTCTATGTTTTTTACCAAGAAGAATTACGCGATACTAAAAACGATATATTATAATACTAGATTATATTGATCGCATAACGACTTGATTATTGGTCCAGGAAGGCTGGCGAGTATTTCTTGCGCACTTCTGGTTCTAAAATAATCATCTTCGGGAAAGCGCGATAGCATTAATAGATATAATACTTGCTTCAGCGTAAGTTGTTCGTTCATTAAATCTACCTGCTCTAAAAGATATAAAGTATGGTAGTTCATTAAAACAATGTGCGATTCATCATATTCTGGCACAACAATTCTATATTTATTGATGATACTATGATCGTGATGTGGCAACGTTATCTTTTGCTGGTTGATTTCATTGCCTTTATTGTTTATACCACCAATCGTAATATATTCATGTTCTTTAATCTTAATTAATCGTGATGGATATTCGGTAAAGGTTATAGAGCGTAATTCACTCCGAGGGTCATCTGTTTTAGTTGAGTATGATGAAGCATATCGATCGAGACAATCTGTTTTATTAAACTTCCCATTATCAATATTCCATATATGAGATTGATGATCGTTATAGGCCACTAATTGATTATTATCAGTGAAAACTATTCGTGGTGTGCTCGCAAAGTCGGGGCAATAATGTATGCGTTTACCAGTTTTTACTGACCATACGCGGCAACCATCCTGCGAGCCCGTTGCAAGCATTGTACCATCCGGACTGAATGCAAGAAATTCTAGAGAATAAGAACTTGAACCATTTAAAAATGATTTTTCAAGCAAGTTTATTTTTTTGATGCGTTGATTACGTGTGCAATTCCAAATAAATAAGTTTGAGCAGCTTGCTATTGCAATATTATTACTAGGACTAAAAGCAATAGTGTTTATTGGATCATCGGAGGTGAATTCAAACGTACATTTTCCCGTTGCAACATTCCATATATAAAGTTTATTACGATCAGGAGTTGCGAGTAGTGTGGCATCATAATTAAATTTATCTATACCATGAGTGCGTCCCGACAATACTTTTTCAAATGGCATCCCCGAAATAATATTGCCACTTTCCATATCTATGGTGAGTATGCCATTCTCTGTTCCTACTAAAACCTGTGGTTTGTCAGGGATAAAGGTCGCTGTTTCGATGTTTTCTTTTAC
>CAYPYR010000054.1:4589-6176 GCA_964415095.1 uncultured Pseudomonadota bacterium
ACCAGAGTTTCCTGCGAGAACCAGTATATGTTCTGGACTAGTTTGAAGATAAAAATCTGAACTGTTTTCAATAAGTTTTTTCGTGAGCGTTGCTCTAGCAGCCATCAATATTGAGTAATATCCGGTGTATTGATTTTCTGCGTGACGAAGATAAGCGTCAAGAAAATAAACAAGTACAATCGCATTTTCTTCAGTACGTAGTGCGTTTGCTAAGCAAAGTGTTGTTGTATCATATAAATGTGGAATTGCTAAAGAATGCGCGGTATACATAAGCATAAGCATGCTATTGATATGAGCAATAATGCTTTGATCGCTATTAAAATCGCTTTGCAGGAAAATTTTTATCAGCTGTTCAATATAATCAATAGTTAATATTTTTTTGTTTTCCCATGCATCATCATCACAGAGTACCGGAACAATAACCGCTTGAATAAATTCTGGTGGTATATTGGCGCATTTGGCGCAGAGCGAATTGAGCGAAATATAAATTTCTTCTTGATTGTTATGGTCATTAATAACCCAATACCAAGAACCAACGCGTCTTGCATGTTCAGCTGAGAGCGTTGCAATTAATTTTTCACCATCCTTCGTTGCCAAAACTAAGTGTACTGATTGTGCATAGATAAAAGAGAAAAAACTTAATAAGAAGACGATATAATATATAATTTTTTTCATGAAAATCTTAGTTACTTATGCCCGTGGATGTTTTTTATTATAAATCAATCGTAACTGTTTGGTATCAACATGCGTATAAATCTGCACCGTGGTAAGATTCTCATGCCCAAGTAATAATTGTAATGAGCGCAAATCTGCACCACGCGTGAGTAAATGAGTTGCAAGCGAATGCCGCAATGAATGCGGCGAAATCTCTTTCGTAATGCCTGCTTGCTTGAGTAATGATTTAATTATCGACCAGACTGTTTGACGCGTGATCGGTTTAAGCGTTTTAGCAACAAGCGTTGAAAATAAAAAAGCATTTGAATTGATTGTCGGGATAGATTTCGACAAAAGTGTCTGATAAGTTGCATCTAGGTAAGCACGAATTAAAAGAAGTGTTGCATCAGGCAGCGGGATCATCCGTTCTTTATTCCCTTTTCCCATCAAATTAATAAATCCGGTATCAAATTGTATTTTATCAATAGTGATCGAACACAGTTCTGATGCACGCATGCCGGTTGCATAGAGTAAATGAACTATTAAATTGTTGCGCATGCCGCGCGGTGTTGTATCTTTTGCGGCAGCAGAAAGCAGTGCATCTACTTCATCGACCGTAAGATAAACCGGAAGCTCTACCGGCAGTTTGGGGAATAATAATGTAGAGCCTTTGTTTGGCATTGCAAATCGTTCATGTAAATATGTATAGAATCGCTTGATTGCTGAAATTTTACGCGAGATGCTTTTTGCACCACACCCGTTATCGCGAAGCCACACCAGAAATTGCTGCAGATGTTTTTTGGTGCACTCACCAAGAGAAGTTTGGTGCTGGTGCAGAAATTGCACCAGCTGATTAATATCATTTTTATAAGCATCAAAAGTATTTTTAGTTACCCGCCGCTCACAAAGCAGAAACGTTTCAAACTGTGTTAC
>CAYPYR010000055.1:0-6117 GCA_964415095.1 uncultured Pseudomonadota bacterium
GGCGTTACCAGTTTTAATTATAATACGTTGTGTGTGCAATACAAAAAACTTGAGCAACACAGAGTATCTTATGTTAGCACACCAATCATGAAGCAAATGAAAAAAGCGCTTAAAAAGTACAAAAAAGATCAAGAAGCTCGTAAAATAGCCCAAGAAGCACGCGATCGCGCCGCCCAGCAACAACGACTGGAAGCACAACGGATTGCTCTGCAAAACCAACAGCTTGAATTACAACGAGCGGAGCGTAATCTTCAACAACGTCAACGTGAAGAACAATTAAGAATCGAGCGCCAACAGAGAGCAGCAGAACAGGCTCAGCGAGAACAGCAAATTAAAGATATTATCAATCAACTTAAAGAGTTGTTGGCTGTCGGCGCAGCATTCGGAGAATATAATCTTGATGCGATCAATAAATTAGTATTGCTGGCACATAATCTAGAAATAGCATCCGATCCGACCGTCAAAAGAGCGATTGCGGTATTACAACAACATCAATTTAGCGCAAGTATTCCAAAAATAGATATGGGTGAGTCAGAAGAACATATGTGTATTGTATGTTATAACGAAAGCACTAATTATCCAAAAACCAGTTGTTGCAAACAAGTGCTCTGTCAAAGCTGTTATAATGAGATTTTAGCAAGACCTGGCGCACAAGGTCATTGCCCAAATTGTCGCCGCGATCAAGCGGTATTTGGGATTCAAAACCCATTTAGTCAGTTTTGATATATGACATCATGGTATCAACCACTTCTGATATCGTCATGGTTGAACTATCAATGATAATGGCATTATCAGGAATACGAAGTGGCGCAACTGCACGTGTTTGATCACGTTCATCACGTGCTTGCAGTTCCTCTTTTGCCCCCTCAAGGGACGAATAAAAATTGCGTCGTCGCGGATCCTGCATAACACGCTCGGCACGAACTTCGAGCGATGCAGTCAGAAAAAATTTGTATGCTGCATGCGGGAAAACCACTGAGCCACAATCTCGACCATCTGCTACCAGATCATAGGTAAGTGCACAATTTTGTTGCAGTGGAAGCAATGCATCGCGCACTATTTTTTGCGCACTTATAATTGAGGCTGGTGCATCATTCATCGGGTTATTAAGATGAGCAGCAATGTTGGTAGTTTTATAAAAGATTGCTGGTCGTCCATCGTGATACTCATAACGAAGATCATGAATAACATTCAGATCTTCAATCGTCAATGCCGAAAAATCAGTCACATCTTTCTTATAGATCGTCAATAATACATACGCAAGAGCACGGTATAAGAGCCCAGTTTCTAAATAATATATATTAAGACGCCCTGCAAGCAATCGTGCAGCCGATCCTTTGCCACTTGCTGTTGGTCCGTCAATCGTAATAACCATGATCTTAAGCTCCTCTGAATTTTGATAAACATCAAACATAAAAGTACGTTGATGGTACAAAAATTTTATAAAAAAAATAATGTATCGACAAGCATAAATCATTCTGCGTACAGTATCTTATTATTATTAACTATAATCATTCTAATTTGAAGGAGTATATGATGGGAAAAGGATGCTGCGGCGAAAAAGATAAATGCCCTGTTTGTGGTTGCAACCCTTGTCGTTGTAATGAAAAAACAGAAAAAGGGTCATGTAGTGAAAAGTGTGATTGCAAAAAAGATGAATGCAAATGTGGTAGTGAGAAAAAATCAAACTGGTAAATAACCACTACTCACATGCAATATCAATACCTTGCAATTCAACATTGACTCGCCCATTCCACTCATTGGTTACAACATGGGCCGCAACATGGAATGGGCGATCTTGCAATCCTTGTAGCAATTCATACAATTCTGGTCGATTAAAGAAAATAATTGGTTTAATCATACCATGTGCAAAGATCGTACATTTTACATGTTTTTCTTTTAACAATGTTGGTTTATTGAGCACATATACCGAACGAATTAAAAAAAGTGGTTGTGGGTTTTGATGGCCAAACGGCTCTAGATGTTCTAGATCATGCAAAAGCTTACTCGTCACCTCAGATAAGTCTATCTGCGCATCAATAACCAATTTTTGCAATAATTGAAATGGTGTCAGATCACGCGAAATTCTTTCTTCGAGTCGTTCTTTAAGTATTGGTAGATTCGTTGTAGTGATGGCAAGACCTGCCGCAAATGAGTGTCCACCAAAATTAATTAATAAATCTTCATGCGCAGTTAATGCATCAAAAATATTAAATTCACGAATCGATCGTGCTGAACCTTTGAGCGTGCCATTACCAATATCATGAAAAATGATGGTGGGTCGACCAAAGTTGTGCATCAGTTTACCCGCAACCAAGCCAATAACTCCCGGTGGCCAGGTAGCACCACGCGCGATAATAATTTTTTCGCGATCAAGATCGATCTGTTTAGTAAGAATAGTTTTTTCGATCTCATCATAAATAGTGCGCTCTATTTCTTTGCGCGCTTCATTCATCTCAAGTAACACTTTGCCTACGCGCTGTACATCTTCCCGCGCAGCACTAATCAAAAACTTTACGGCATCACGTGGATCATCAATGCGACCCAGCGCATTAAGTTGCGGTGCAACCATAAAACCAATATCAAGTGAACTCAATCGCGCTTTTGCAACATTATTATTAGCAAGGAGTTGCATGAGCGCAGCACTTTTGTATTTATTAACTTTTGCAAGGCCATGCCGTACCCAAAAACGATTCTCGCCAACGAGTGGCACAACGTCAGCAATGGTGCCAAGCATCAACAGTTCATATGCTTTTTCTGGGAGCACAAGATTTCGTTGTTCATAAAGCCAACTCATTAATTTAAACATTACACCAACACCGGGCAGCCCTTTTTCAGGATAGGAGCAATCAGGACGTTGCGGATCAACAATGGCTACCGCTTTAGGAAGTTCACCGCGGGGACGATGGTGATCAGTAATAATTAAATCTATACCAAGTTCATAGGCAACACGTGCAGCATCATGGGCGCTAATACCATTATCAACGGTGATAATTAATGAATAACCATTATCGCGCGCACGACGCACTACTTTACTTGAAAGACCGTAACCATCACGTGCACGATTGGGCAAGAAGAAATTTATGTTTGCACCAAGTGGCAATAAACAGGCCATCGCAAGTGATGATGAGGTAATGCCATCAACATCGTAATCACCGAAGATCAATATCTTCTCACCGTCAGCGATCGCCTGCTCTATGCGCTCAATAGCAACATAGGCATCTTTGAGTAGCGATGAATGCGGCACATCTTGTTCGTATGAACTGAATAAGAACGCACGAAGTCTGTCATCATCAACAAATCCGCGTGCAGAGAGTATGCGTCCTACCGGCAGAGAAATATTATAACGATCTGAAATGGCCAAGGCCGCAGCTTCTTTTATAGTCGGCAACATAAAAAGATATTTTTGCCCTTGTAAAAAATCTGGCGACTCCGGCATTGCAGCAGATGTGTTTGGCACTGATATTAACATAACACTTATTCGTGCTTAGCGTGTTTCATCGTTGGAAACAATATCACATCTTTAATGGCTGGTGTATCCGTTAAAAACATTACTAAGCGATCGATACCGATGCCGACACCAATGGTTGGTGGCAATCCATACTCAAGCGCGTTGATATAGTCTTCATCATAGCGATGCGCTTCAATGTTACCCGCATCACCGGATGCTGCTTGCTTGCGAAAACGCTCAGCTTGATCAAACGGATCATTAAGTTCTGAAAAACCATTTGAAAGTTCCATGCCATGAATAAAGAGTTCAAAGCGTGCCGTAAATGCCGGGTTGTAGGCATCACGTTTTGCAAGAGGAGAAACTTCAATCGGATAACCAATGACAAACGTTGGTTGTACGATTAATTTTTCTACAAACTCTTCAAATAAGAAGAATAGTTTTTCACCATAACTGGTCTGACCAGCTGGCATGGTAAGTTTGCGCTCAATCAATATTTGATCAATCGTCTCAGGGGTGAGTTGTTCTTGCGTAAATCCACCAAATTCAATCAACGCCTCAGTTACGGTCAAGCGCTTGAATGGCGGTTTGAATGATAACGTTTTACCTTGGAATACTACATCACTCGTACCAAAAATATGTTGTACAATTTCGTGTAATAATTGCTCGGTAAGATCCATACCAACACGATAGTCACCATGCGCCATATAAAATTCAAGCATGGTAAATTCGGGGTTATGGCGAGTCGAAACCCCTTCGTTACGGAAATTTCTATTGATCTCAAATACACGCTCAAAGCCACCAATCACTAATCGCTTGAGATATAGTTCTGGCGCAATGCGCAAAAACAATTCCATGTCATACGCATTGTGATGCGTAACAAATGGCCGTGCTGCCGCGCCACCCGGAATAGGATGCAACATGGGTGTTTCAACTTCTAAGAAGTCATGATTGAGTAAGAAGGTTCGTACCCAATGCAGAATTTGTGAGCGCTTTTTAAAACGATCGCGTGTTTCTTCATTGGTCATTAAATCTAAATAGCGCGCGCGGTAACGATGTTCAACATCAGTTAATCCATGAAATTTATCAGGTAATGGATGCAGGCATTTGGAAAGCAAGGTGCATTCAAGCACTTTGAGGGTAATTTCGCCGGTCTTCGTTTTAAATAAAGCACCACGAACCCAGATGATATCACCCATATCGATATATTTTTTGATGATATCAAAGGTCTTATCACCGACAATATCTTGTTTAATATATAATTGTATGCGACCTGAGCGATCTTGAATATGCGCAAAAATTGTTTTGCCATGTTCGCGCATGCTCATCAGGCGACCAGCAAGAATATATTCTTTTGATCCATCTTCAAACTCTGGAAATTCTTCAAGAGCAACACTGCAGGTATGGGAGACCGGTTTATATGATGGCCATGGGTCAATACCTTCTTTTTGCATGTCGACAACTTTTTGAATACGAACTTGATGCTCGCCAGAGCCATCTGTGTCGTGCAAAGATACATCCATTGGATCTTGATTCTGTGTCATAGCCATCTTTCGTCAAATATTAATGTATTCTTAACCAAACATTCCCAGTTTATTAGCATTCAAAAATCATCGAACAAGATTAATCTCATCCCGTTCGTCCTGAGCTTGTCGAAGGATACGAATGGGTATAGAGAATTGCTGGGAGTTCAATCTTACGTAACAGATGTGATAATTATAAAGCCTGAATGAAAAAAAAGAAAGATTTCCCCGCATCTTAAGCTTGCTAACTTGCATAAGAACTTATAACATCATGGACAAAACATTAGCAATAAATATTAACATGAAAAAGCAAGGGTATTGTATGATCTCAGCTAGAAATTTAATGGTAACAATTCTCTTTACACTATCACTCCAATCAATAAGCATCTTTTCAGATCAATCACTACCTCAAACCATCTCGTCATTTCAAGCAATCCCCAAAGCCGAGCTGCACCTTCATTTAAGTGGTTCCTATCCGCTTGATTTTCTCTTATCGCATGCCACAGAAGATCAAGCAACCTGCTTGCGCACTAATCTTAATCTTGTTTCCCAGCGCATGAACTACCAAAGCATATTCGCGGTATTCAATGTTATAGCTCAAATCGTTAATACTAATGAAAAAGTAGAAGCCGGCACCTATGCATTATGTAAATCATTCATACAAGATGGCGTTACATACGCCGAGATTCGTACCGGGCTTAAAGATCTTGGCAGCGGCTTTGAAGGGTACGTGCAAGCGGTGCTTAATGGCATTAAAAAAGCATCATCAGCTAATTTTAATGCGCAACTGCTCTTAAGCCTGCAACGTAATTCAACTATTGATATCGCACAAAAAACGATAGATCTCGCTATTAAATATAAGAATCAGGGGGTTGTTGGTCTTGATATTTCAGGTGATGCTACGCAAGGAAATATAGCACATATTATTCCGCAACTGCTTCGTGCAAAAGCGCATGGTTTATTTTTGGCTATTCATATGGGTGAATCACCGGATGAGCGAGATCAAGAATTGATTATTGAAACACTAAAACCGGATCGCATTGGCCATGGCATACATCTTACCCAAAAAACATTACATTGGATGCTTGAGAACAAAATCCCGCTTGAAATATGTATATCAAGCAGCTTTTTTTGTAAAATGATTGA
>CAYPYR010000056.1:0-1557 GCA_964415095.1 uncultured Pseudomonadota bacterium
TCAATTTCTACTGCTGTTTCACATTTTTCTATTAAAGTAATTATATTTTTCCGAGAGTTTGGATGGTCAGATAAAGAACATATAATAGTAGAAGATACCATAGAAGGTATTGTGGATATCGCTAATAATGTAAATATTAATTTGTTAATCATTATATCAGCTCTTTCTTTATCATTGATATTATTTTGCGCGCGATTTACGAACCTTTGTCCATTGCCACCATGGTGTTTTCTCACCCGTTTTAGCTTCATGAATGATAGCAGCAAATACATCCCACACACAAGGATCATGTCGTTGACCGGTTAGTCGTTGGATGCGATCGTACAACTCATCAGGATCTTGTTGTGCAAGCTCTTCAATCGAATGAATTTCTAAAATAGCCAGGTCTTTTAAGGTTGCTTGTCCAACATTTTTCAATGTGGCGAGTTCATTTTCAGCCAATGATTTCTTGGTCATAACGAGGGCCTATTACTTTAATTGTACGATAATAAGTTCTATTGACTCAGATGAATCATTAATGCTCTTGTGCATTTTATCCGGAGTTTCAGCAGGACGCAATATTGCTTTCCCTGTAGGAAAATTAACTTCAGTTTTTGTGCCATCTGCTTCTAAGCGTGTAATGATCCCGCCTTTACGAGCCACCACTATTTGTGCGAATTCATCATAGTGCAAACCAATTTCTTCTTGCGGCATGATAGTAACGTGATGAATGGTCGCATGGGGAGATAACGGAGTGATAAAAATCCCCATAAAACCATGCTGTGCTATTTCTGCGGGCGTACTATATTGATGATATATTTTGATAGCTTCATCCAATGACCGGGTGCCGGGTACGGCTTTTTCATAGGTGACATCGCTAAGATATGCGTCTAATGAAGTATATCTTCGTACTTCAGTAACAATCGTTTTAAATTTTTCATCATGCTCATTAACAAACTCTATAATATCGCCGGTTTGTATATCACGATATTTTGAGGAGTTCTTTCTTCCTTCTACCGGTTTTTCGCCATGTTTAATTTTTGAAAACCATGGTTCATAACAAATCATCGGAATGGCGGTATTGATTTCAGTGATTTGTACTGAAAGTATTTTAGAACTAATAATAATTATTGAAAGAAAGCTGGTAAAAAACAAAGATAATATTTTCATGAATTAACCTTTGATTGTTATTTCTTACGATATGATGCAGATCAACGTACGCTGTCACGAAAAGAAAAATTGAACATTTTTTTCATGTGACTCATGTTTGCCAAAATTTCTCAACAGACCTAACTCAAAAATCTCGCATGAGCCTAGTAATAATGCCCCTGGGGCTTTTGTGTGACCGAATTGAAAATTATCAGTATATACGGCATCTCTTTGTGAAATGCTATTTATGAGTTGGTTGTAAATGTCAGGATTATCATAAAATCGATCGGTAAGTATTTTTTTTATTGTACCATGATGTGTTACGGTGCCAGAACCAGGGTTTAAAGAGTAAACATGTGTTTGCGCAAATTTTTTCATACAGGATTTGCCAAAATCTTTTCCGTCACATTTTTTAATTTTGTTAAGAAT
>CAYPYR010000056.1:1657-6053 GCA_964415095.1 uncultured Pseudomonadota bacterium
ATTAAGCAAGCAATTGATCAAAAAAAATTAGTCTTAGGAGTTTGCCTCGGTGCACAATTAATTGGTAATGCATTAGGAGCAGCTGCGTGCAAAAGCCCTGAAAAAGAAGTTGGTATATTCCCCATAACATTGACGGATGAAGGCAAACATGATCCATTATTAAAAGATTTTCCATCTAGCTTCGATGCCCAGCATTGGCATAATGATATGCCCGGTTTAACCAAAGATGCAGCGGTGCTTGCGCAGAGTGCTGCATGTCCACGACAAATCGTTCGCTATTTACCAAGTGTGTATGGTTTTCAATGTCATTTAGAGATTACCAAAGAGAGAATGCAGGCATTAATTGCTGCTTGTGCTAATGATATGCAACCGCAAAAATTTGTACAATCTGCAGAAGAAATACTTGCGCAGGATTTCACAAAAATTAACGATTATATGATTACCATTTTAGATCGTTTGGTAGCACTCCGTTAAGTGATTTACGATTGTGGTGTAACATCAAGAATACTATTCTCTCGTTGCATTGGAATGGTGATAGGTTTAGTACTATTTAAATCAACCTTCATTAAATCTACCATGCAGAGTTGACTGTTATCATACGTGTGCCAATAGAGACGTTTATTTTGTAGGTTGCTTGCGATCGTCCATTGTGTATAATCATATTGCGTTGTACCATTATCTTTTTCGCTTACTGCGCCAATGGGGATATTAAAGAGATTAAGAATATGAAATGCGGCATCGCGGATGTCATCGCTCGTATTAGTATTTATGACATGCTGACTAAAAACGACCGCGCGTACAAAACGAGCGGGTGGCGTAAAATCTCCTGGTATGCCAAAAAGACCAGAGCCTTGTCCAAATGGCGATATGGTGATGCCATCAACCTGGACATTTTTAACATTTAAGTTAGTCAGACCAAGATAATTTTTTAAGTTGGTAAGATGCCAATCAAAGGTCGGTGCATTAGTAATAACCCCTAATGGATTATCATAGGTAACTAATTTTCCGGCAACATATTCAATGACTAAACTTTCTCCTGATGCATCATGCACAATGGCATGCACTGGTGGTACCGTATTCCATTGATCGAAAATCACGTTTGCTACGTTGATCGTTAATATTGCTTTTTTGACTTCGCTAACGCTTGAGAAATTAGTTAAGATCCAGGTCATCAGTTCCCATGGAGCAATGGTCTGTGCATACTGTGCTTGAGTAACTTCTTGGTACAATGCATAGTTTGGAAAATAAAATAATCCACCGGCCAATCCTTTTTCATTCATGCCATCGACGATATCAAGTAGATTAAGCATATTTGCACCAACCACTGCATATTTAGATTGCCAATGTAATCCAGGCGCACGATTCGGCGCCGTGCCGGTAAAAGAATAATTGCGGGGGATTATTATGATATTTGATTGAGTGTTTTGGCCGAACTCCATGGTTCGTGCATAGATGGCCGCATTGTTTTTTGCTATAAGGCGAATTCCCGTGCACATGATTGATATCCTTGCTCATCAAGAAGCTAGTATAAGTGTGATCTATGTTATATAAGATACTATGCACTAATCTATACTTTGGAATCTAGAGAATTCTAATTTATAATAGCTTTTAAACTTATCAATATAAAAACAAAAAATTAAAAATTATTAATGAGAGATTCAATAACATGCAGCACTCTTCACATTCGATGCATTCCGATCTTATTGTAGCGCAAGAGCGAGCATATTCATCAAGTGGATTTGTTATTCAAGATTTGAAGCAAGAAGTAGAAAGCCAAGAATATAGTGCCTGCGATTTTGTCATGAACAATAAAAATATCAAATTTCGCGTGGCTAAAATTACCCCAACGAAAATAGGCCAGTTTGTTACCTTGTGGAAGCGCATTGGCAATGGACCTATTATGCCTTTTGATCTAAGCGATCCTATTGATCTTTTTGTAGTTAGTGTGCGTAGAGGCGACCATTTGGGACAATTTGTGTTTCCCAAAACGGTGTTATATGAAAAAGGTTTTGTATCAAAAGATGGTATTGGTGGCAAACGGGCAATGCGCGTTTATCCACCGTGGGATGTGACTGATTCCAAGCAAGCAGGGCAAACACAAGCATGGCAATTGAAATATTTTTTTGAGATTTTTGCAGACAAACAAATCGATGTTAGTAACATCAAGCGATTATTTAATTAGGGCTTATTGTATAAGTAATTAGTGATTAACAGCGCTATGCGTTGGCGATGATAGGCTTTTTCCCCAAAATTTTATTGTTAGCTAAAGATTCTTTGAACAATTCGTTAGTAAATTTGTTTAATTCATCCTGATATTGTTTATTTGCTTCTTCTGATAGTAGATCATATTGATATATCTGAATGTTAGGAACTTTATATAGTGCAGGTAATATTATGCGCGCTTGCAATGTGTTGAGAAGATCCCATGAATATTTTTCAGAGTCATTGCAATAGAGAGGAATGATATCTGATATCTTTGGATAAGTTTTTAGTTGTGTAACTTCACGATCTAGTACATTTATTGTATTATCAAATAACATTTTATTTAAGACGAAATCTTGCGCTGGTAAATCATCACTGTCTGATGAGGACATTTTCTTACCATAATACACGGGATAACCTAGCGCCCAACTGAGGTATACACAAGTATCAACGTAATCATGTGGTATAAAAATTTGATATAAGCATCCGGCATTAGATTGATTGAGAATAGTAAGCATAGCAATATAATATTTTTTTAAGATAGCCTCATTATTAAGTGATATATTGTAGCATCGAATTGCATTTAAAAGACCATTGCATGTCTCATGTTTTTGATTTTTATTAAAAAGTGCATATTCGAGACTATTTGAATCATAATCAGTATTTGCATTGCCAAAAAATGAAAGATTAACGGGAAGCATTATTGTTCTACATGGTTCGCTCAAATCACCATGATCAAAACATAGATCATGAAAAATTTTTAATGCGGTATCTGTATTAACATCATATTTTTTTAAATCACTTTCTGATCGAAAATATTCAAGACATTGATGGTTTTTATCAGGACATACTTGTTGATGAATTTTTTTTAGGACATCCACAATTATACGATTATCATTGGATTGACCATGATAGAAAACATAATGACTATCTTTTAAATTGCGCTCTTGAGGAATCATTTTTGCATAGAATGTATTGATATGTTGAGATTGCAAAGTAGTATAGTGCTCTTTAATATCTTTAATATATGAATTTATCTTGCTATTTGGGTGATTTAAATGTGCATCACTAATAGATTGTTTAATAACCGGCAGAATATTGGTAATAAGCAGTGATTCGCTGAGAAAACTAGCTAAAATAATAGCTATGAAATATTTAATCGTTTTCATGAAATAACCCCCGTTATATCTGATATAACCCCATTTTTAATCTTTATACATAAATTCTACTAGAATTATTAGAAAGCAGCAAAAGCCCCCGAATTACTAGGGTTTATCAGGGTAGCGCAAGTTTTTCCGTGATATACTGTTCAATGACTTCTTCGAGTATCGTCAATGGCACATTGGCGACTTGTAAGATCGCATCATGAAATTCTCGGATATCAAACTTTTCTCTCAGTTTTTCTTGAGCGTGCTCACGAAGCTCAATTATTTTTAATTGTCCGATCTTATAAGCGCATGCTTGGCCAGGCATAACGAAATAGCGTTCTACTTCACTAACTACTGAATTATGATGCAAGCCCGTTGTTTCTTCCATATAGGTAATAGCCCGCTCATACGTCCAACGTTTATGATGAATGCCGGTATCAACCACTAATCGTGCGGCACGCAGCAGCTCAAATTGTAAATGTCCCAATGCTGAGAACGATGAAGAGTAGAATCCATATTCGTAGGCAAGTTTTTCGGTGTATAATGCCCATCCTTCACAATATGCATCATAAATACCAAGTTTGCGCAGCGTAGGAATTTTCATTTCATATTGTAAAGCTAATTGGAAATGATGGCCAGGCTCGGCCTCATGGATGGCCAATGTTTCCATGTTATATTTTGGCACTTCAGCCATATCACGCAAATTTGCAAAGAATGTTCCTTGACGAGATCCATCAATGCTTGGCATCCAATAATAACCACAAAGTGCAGCATCTTCTTCATGCAGTGGGACGCGCTCTATCTTTACCTTAATTTGAGGTTTGACATTGAAGAGGTGGCCTAATGTTGTTCTGCTTCGTGCAAGAATGCGTTCATAATCGGCAAGACATTCCTTGCGGCCTTCCTGAGTATTCGGATAATAAAAACATGAATTTTTTGATAATCCTTGCAATAACGCGCCAACACTTTTTTGGGAATCAACGATATTTTCAGCAGCAAGAATATGACGTATCTCGTGCTGAATTTTTTGTACTTCAGCTAAGCCA
>CAYPYR010000057.1:0-5990 GCA_964415095.1 uncultured Pseudomonadota bacterium
TCTATTTAGGTATGAACCCTGCGATTCCGGGGTGCCATGAAGATTTTGAATATAGCTTATATCAATATGGCGGATGTCCACATTGGGGTAAAAAACATTTTTTAAATTATGAAAGAGTCTTATCGTTATATGGCGATAGTTTCTTAAAATTTATTGCGGTTAAAAAAAGATTAGACCCCAATAATATATTTTCAAACGATTATATTGATAGAATTTTTTCTCATCAATGATAAACGTTAATCAAATCTTTCTTGCAACGGTCAGGATCCTATCAGTCTCATCTTGCACAAACGCCGATCCATCGATAGCTAATTGTTCAAGAACTTCAAACCCATTTTTTGCTAACATTTCTTTAAGCTGCTGTGCAGAATAAATTTGCAAGGTTTGAAAACTTTCTGCGATTCTTGGTTTTTCATCATTTTTTTGTTCATATGAAATGGTATGCGAAGCAAGAACACCGTCAAAGCTTATGGTGCTATATTGAATATCTCGAATTTTGGTATCTAATTTAGTTACTTGCCAGTCGATAGTTAACTTAGTGATGTTATTATCTTTTAATAAATAATCTAAATTGTTGATATCGAATATATAAATACCACCCGGTTTTAAGTTGCTGTTTACATTCCTCATCGATTTCTCAAAATCTAATTTAGTAAGATGACCTACTGAGTTAAATATGGTGATCACCGCATCAAACTTGCCGACATAGAAATTACGCATGTCACCTTCAAGAAATTTTATATCTAATTTTTCTTGTTTAGCTTTCTTCTTTGCAACTTTGAGCATCATGGTGCTTATATCTACGCCAACCACCTCATACCCACTTTTTATAAGCCATAAAACTTGCGAGCCGGTGCCACAGGTAAGATCAAGCACGGTGCGCACGTTATGCTTTTTCAGTATATGTTCTATGGTTTGGTTTATTACCCGAGAACTTTCTTCGTTAAACGCATCGTAGTGCTCTGATTCTTTGTTATAATGTGATGGCTTAGCAGTTGTATGTTTCATGATTGCCTTTTTTGCTTTTCACGTTCATTTTTTCTATGTGCTTTATAGGCTGCAGGATCTTTATAAAAAGCTGGTTCTTCGCTGTATTGAGTTTCATACGCATGCCACTCAGCTTTTATTGCTTCGTACTCATTTATTACTTCATAATCATTAGTATAAGGAAAGAAAGCTTTTACTGGCGATATCACCGTTTTGTTGATCTGCGTGATATTATAAAACGAATACGAAAATTCTGAAATAATAATACTTGATGTTCCTTTAAACCACTTATCTAACTTATCATCAGGATTAGCATCGAGTAAAATACGTTCTCCGTTTTTAACACCATAATAAAATTCTGAAGATGATAAAAAGTGACTGAACTCAATGGAAATTTTCTTGCATAATTGTTCGAACGTTGCGAGATAATAGGTTTGTGTTTGATACTCATCATCTTTAAAAAGCAGGATGCTGCCCCACGGTGTGCAAAGTTGGCACTGAGAACTATTTATTTTCAGCATAAGCCCCTTGGGACGATTATCATATACCCAAAGACCTTTAATCCCTCTTTCTCCAAGTTCTAAATAGCTTTCTATATCATCTTTTGCAGGAGGGACCTCCCTGACAATCTCATCAACCATGCTTAATATTCTTTGTACCTGTACAAATTGATGATACGTGCCATACGTTTCAGCATGCATACAAGTGGCATAAATTAAACCTACAACAACAAAAGAAATCACTCGTTGAGTAAGTATACTCAAATTATAAATCATCTTATTTTCTTTCACTTAACAAAGCATTCATGTTATAAATCAGAATACCACTGAAATAAATGTTTATCTTCTACGCCTCTTTTTATAAGCTGCTTGCTCTTCGTTATAACGTGCTTCATGCGCACACCATTCGGCTTGAATTAATTCAGATTCATCATTTTTAGTATGAAAAAAAGCGGTAATTCTCGGTATTCTGGCCTCATAAACTCGTGTAACCATATAATAGAAGACATCACTTTCCGATTCTGCAATAACGGGAATAGTGAGACCCTGCTGACACTTTTCAACGTCAAACGCAATGCGTTTTCCATCTTCAATGGTATAATAAAGTTTTTGAACCATATAGTCTGGTATACAATGTTCGCTAGTTCTGAATTCAATACTGAGATTCGAACATAATTGCTCAAGCATCACATCGTAATACTTTTGATGATAATTCGCTTTGCACACAAAAAGTACCATGATACCCCAAGGAGTGAAAAGTTCACATCTACCACTGCTCATGTTAAGCATTAATCCCTTTTTAGGACGTCGATCAGAATAAACCTCAAGCCCTTCTATGCCACGTTTGCCAAGTGCAAAATCAATTTTTTTACCTCGCTCTGGACGAGGTGCCTTGTGTGCTATGCCATTAACCATTCTGAGTATTTTTTGTACTTGTAAAAATTCATGATAGGTGCCATAGGATTCAGCACGCACGCAGGTAGTATATGCAAGCATGCACAATGTGACAGTGAAAATTCGTTGAGCACAGGTACCCAGATAATAGACCATCATACTTCTTTCAATTGAAAAAATTCTTGTTTATATAACACTTATTAATAATAATTGAGTTATTATAGCTTAATCTTTAAATAAATGCCGCAAATACAGTTCAGAATTATTCAAGAAATTCTTGGTGATTTTATAATGCAAAGACAAACAACATGATTGAACCACAATACCCTTCCTACATAGACAATAACCACTACGGTCGCTGCTTACGCGCAGCTCGTGATCTCCCAAAAGGCACTATCGTCGCTACTGCCGATTTTGAGCAAACAGATACTCCCTATATTGCGGACAATCCAGAACATATATATATCGGTCTTATGGATGTTAGCAAAGATGGCATTCCTACGTGGGGCAAGGTGCGCGGCAAATGGGCATTTTGTAACCATTCGTGCAACCCGAACTGCGACATCAGCGCCACATGGCAAATTATAACCAACCGAGATGTAGCACAAGGAAATGAGCTCACTACCTCGTATGATGCATTTGTGCATAATTATCCCTGGCCAGAAAGCTGGAATTTTGCATGCTTATGCGAAGCACCCAATTGTAGAAAAATGATTAAAGAATATCGCATGGATATTGTCTATCCGATAAAACCTAAGTCGCCAGCGTATTGACGCCCCAAAACCCTGTTTTTGCATAACATTAGTCACCGTATTATATTATTTGGGAGCGATCTCCACTTAAATAGGGCTATTGTGTCTAGTAAGACACAATTACTGAGTTGGTCGTTAAATAAATGCCCCAAATAGCGGGCAGGATTATTTTTATTGAAAAATCTCTGATACCGATTCTCCACTATGAATACGACGTATTGCTTCAGCGATCAGCGAACTTACTGAAATATATGCTATATTTGCCGGAACATCTCCGCGTAATGGTATGGTATCCGCTATGATCAATTCATCAATAACCGAATTACGAATTTTTTCCATAGCATCGCACGAAAATACCGGATGCGTGATAACCGCAAAAACTCTGCGCGCTCCTTGATCTTTTAAAAGTTGCGCCGCTTTTACCAACGTTCCACCCGTATCACACATATCATCAACAATAATTGCATCTGCATCTTTTACATCACCAATAAGACTCATTGCCGCGATAACACCCGCAGCAGCGCGTTGCTTACTAATCAGCGCCATATCAGCTGAGATGCCATGCCCTTGTAGTTTTTGAAGAAATTTATTGGTTCTTTCCACACCACCAGCATCCGGTGAAACAACTACAACATTGCTTAATTCTTTTTTTATAAGATGCGGAATAAATACTGCTGCGGCATACAAATTATCCACGGGGATATTGCGAAAGAATCCTTGTATTTGACCACAGTGCAAATCAACCGTTAATACTCGATCAGCGCCAGCACTTTCAATCAATGCTGCAACATCTGCTGCTGAAATGGGCACGCGGGGTGAACTTTTTCGATCTTGACGTGCATAACCATAATAGGGAATAACTACGGTAATGCTTGCAACTGATGCACGTTTAAACGCGCGAATTAATAAAAAGAGCTCCATGAGATTATCATTGATACTTTGTGCCTCAGAAGGACAGGTTGATTGTACGACAAAGACATGTTTATTGCGCACACTTTCTTTAATACGAATGCTAATCTCGCCATCATTAAATTTTGCTACGTCTGCTGCACCCAAAGAAACGCCTAACTCCGTTGCTATTTTTTCAGCAAGCACCCGATTTGCATTGCCAGAAAATATAACTGCTTGCTGCGTTAATTTTTTATCGGTAAAACGATTATTATTGGAACATGCATGCGAATAAAAGGATAAAGGCACGACTACACTCATAAGTAGTTTTGAAAAAAGATTGTTCATATTCTCTCCTACAAATACTCGCGGTAATATTTTTTGATACTCATGAGTCTTAAATAGCGTTGACAGGCGAGTCAAGTTTTTGTCAGCATTATGGTAAAATTTACACTAATTATAAGGGGTATCATGAAAAAGCAAGTTAGATTATATTTATTTACCATAATTATATCCAATGTATTAATACTAGAAGCACGAGTAATTACGGTCGCTATTGCATCCGAAAGTACGCAAAAAGTTGCTGCCGTACAAGAAGCATTTAATGCAAAATTTCCGCAAGATACCATAAAATATATTGCGGAAAAAAGTTCTTCACTAATTCCTGAGCAACCAGTAGGTAAAAGTATTGCTACGCAAGGTGCACGTAATCGACTTAATAGTTTGCCCACATCAGTGCAGCACGCAGACTATATCGTCTCGATTGAAAATTATATTGAGCAATCTGCTACTACACAACGCTGGTATGATCGCGGGCTTATTATCGTGCAGCACGGATCACAAGAAATTGTTTTAACCACGCAACCAACTTTTGTGCCAAGCAATTATGTTCAACTAGCTCAACAACTCTCATCAGAAATTTCAGAGCACGGTTATTCAGTAACGGTGGGCGCGGCTATTCAACAAAGTTTCACTGATCGATTTATTGATGCTGCAGATTGGCATCGTGAAATTGAGTTTGGTGGCGTATCACGCACGCACATGCTCAAAGACACCCTAGATAAAATTTTATATGCCGATGAATTAGATTTCTTAAAAAGTTTAATAGTAACCTACTCAGATTTTCCAAAACCAGGCTTCATGTTTGCAAACTTTTTGCCCATGTTAAATAATCCTAAAGCGTTTCAGCTTATTATTGATCTTCTAGCCCAGCGGTATATAACAAAAAATATTAGTGCCGTGGTTGGTTTAGAATCACGAGGATTTATCTTGGGTGCCGCATTGGCATGTAAACTTGGAGTGGGCTTTGTACCAGTTAGAAAACCAGGTAAACTCCCCGGTGCCATTTACTCCGTAAATTATCAGAAAGAATATGGTTCCGACACATTGGTGATTGCGCAAGATGCATTGCAAAAAGATCAACGTGTCATTGTAATTGATGATTTGATTGCAACGGGAGGATCTGCACGCGCAGCGATTGAATTGATAAGATTGGCGGGCGGTCAGCCGGTGGAATTTGTATCATTATTGCAAATTGATGCGCTGGAAGAACAGGCTCATTTAAGTATTCCCCGTTTTAACCTTATTGATTAAACTAATTTCTTACAAGAAGCTCTTATATTAATGCTCTAAGATCAAAATGATCGCTGCCCCATGTTAATAATAGCATTGGGGTATGTGGTAGAATGCCAACATAAATCTTTGACAACAAAAAGAAAACATATTATGGTGAAAATTCACAAAAGCCCTTATTTTATAGGGATTATTAGTATTTTTTCATTAAGAAGATAAAAACCAATATGTTAAAATTTTTAATTAGTTTTGTAATGATCTATATCAGCATGATACCAATATCGTTGCTTAGTTACCCAAGGCAATTATTATTAACTCCTGAGGAATACAACGCAAAAATGAACGTGGTATATCAGCACTGTGATCAGGAAAGAGAACAACGTAATACCATTCATCA
>CAYPYR010000058.1:0-5962 GCA_964415095.1 uncultured Pseudomonadota bacterium
ATCATCTGCGCCATCATCCTTGGTTACAAGAATACTATGGTACGGTTGTGCATACAGTGAGACAAATTTATTATGGTTATCTTGGCTGGTTTTTTGGTGATCCAACCGATCTCAACCCAGCGCCATTTAAAGAGCGCGCAGCACGTTATATTGCAATGATGGGTGGTCGTGATGCGATTATGAAAGCAGCGCAAAAAGCGCTTGATGACGAAAAATTTCAATGGGCTGCAGAGTTGTTAACCTACGTGATTCGCGTTGATCATCAAGATATGGAAGCACGTTTATTGAAAGCACAGGCATTACGTGAACTTGGTTATCGCGAGATGAATATTAATTGGCGTAATTGGTATATTACCTCAGCACGAGAACTTGATGGCACGATTTCATATAGAGGTAATATGTCCGCGCCCGATGTGGTGCGTGCGCTGCCAGTATCCCGCATTATTGCGACCATGCCGGTGCGACTTGATGCTGAAAAAGCAATGAACATACACATGACATTGCTTCTACGATTTACGGACATTGCTGAAGAATATGCACTCGAAATTCGTTATGGTATTGCGCAGTTTCATGCAAAAAAACCAGCGCATGTAGCAGAGATTATAGTCGAATTAACGCAAGATACATTATACAACATGGTGCTGAGTAAAGTGCGTCTTGACCAAGCAGTCAGGCAAGGTGATGCACTGTTAATAGAAGGCTCGCTTAAAAAACTATCATTATTTTGTAGCTGTTTTGGCGATGGTCGTGATGGCAAGGCTCCGCTACTGACCATTCGATAAACGACTAATTTTATAAATAGTGGCTCAAAGAAAACTTGAGTCACTATTTTTTTCAAACTATTTCAATACGCCAATCTCTTGTATGCCGACCATCTCACAATTCATAATTAAAAATATTATTTAATGAAAGGCGAGCATGAAACCAGAAAAGTTAATGTTATCAAAACGATATGTGGTTAGTTTTCTCCTGTGTACTATTTCTATATTAAATGCACAAACAGAGCGTATTGTTATTGAGCTGCCAGAAAGTGGTGGACAAAGATCAGTTCTATCTTTAGAAGAACAATCAAACATACAAGCTCAAGAGCATGAGATAAATCAATTTGTTCAGGATCTCAATCTTAATTCACATCCGGATTATTATATCTTAAATCTCATAAAACCCCGACGCAAACGCTCAGCAAGAACTTTGGCAATCAATCCTGCAGGAACTATGCTAGCAGCTGGTTATTGGAGTTCTCGAAATGGTTTGGTTTGTTATGATGTTACACAAGATGGCACATTAATTGAACACAAGTTTAGAAATTCATCCTGGGAAACGGTTGCAGATCAATTTGTTACCGCGCTTGCGTTTAGTCATGATGGAAAAAAGCTTGCATCTGGTGGCTGGAAAATAACAGTTGATGGGTTAATATGGCCCATTTTTATATGGTCGTTTAGAACGAAAAATTCTGAAGCGTTAGAAGGTCATACTGATGTAGTAAAGGATGTAGCATTTAATCATACAGGCACTTTGCTTGCATCTACTTCAGATGACTATAGATTGCGGCTTTGGGATCTTACTACATTTAAGCTTCAAGGTGAATATCGTTGGGAACAAAACAAAGGTGAAGCAAAGTGGGGTTACTCGGTATCATTTAACAGTACCGATCGATTACTTTCGGTGAGTCAAGAAGATGGTATAGTTAAAATATTTGAAGTTGATAAATTTTTCGGAGATGAAAATACTCCGGTAATTGAAATTTCGTTTAAACAAACTGGCGGAAAAAATAGTTTTACAAAAAGAATAGCTATAGCGCGATTTAGTCCACAAGAACCATTATTGCTTGCCCTTACTTTGGATAATTACTGTGTGTTATTAGATCTTGCAACACATACTTATCGTTTTCTTTCGTGTCTTCAACAAGAACATTTTCCGCCCTTTCGCGCATTGCGGTTTAATCAAACGGGTGATCTGATTGCAACGCGTGATGAAAATGGGATTATTTATTGTTGGCATGTACATGATCGCAATTGTGCAGGTATTGGTTTGGTAAAATGGTTTTGGAATCATACTGCTTATTACGAAGATCTTGTCTTTTTGCCGAATGATTATATCATTACTTCGGGTGAAATAACTAATCAATGGATTCCTAAGCTGGCTAAAGAAATCAATGCTTCTGCTTATCTTATCGTATTGAAAAAATTATTTTCTCCTGGGCTTTATTTAGATGAATATTTTAAGAATCGTGCGGATCGATTCAAAGCATTACAGAAATATTTTACTCCGGCAGCAGTGAATGAATATTTTGAAAATCAGGAAAGCGTTAAATCAGAACCTCTGTCGCCTTCGGCAATACGGGCAGAAGAAGAAGTGCCAATGAAAGAAGCTGATCAGCAGAAGCAAATAGCATCACCTAAAGTTGTTACACAGGAAGTTGAGATCGCAATTGAGCAACCAGCACCAGTACCATCGTCAGCAGAAGCACATATACCAGAAGAAAAGTCGACTGAAGCCGGTTATGTTACAAAGTTTAAAAATTTGATGGTTAATGCGTTGCAACAAACGTGGAACATGTTTCGTTCTGCAAGTCATGCAGGCTATCGATGGATCAGGAATAAATTTTCATGAAATATAATAAATTATTAACTAACATATTTTTTATATTGTGTAGCACATTAAATGGTGATCACGGGTTTTTATTAAAATCTCCACCAGTAATTACTTCTCAAGAACTGCAGCAACGCATTCTGGACTCGCTTGGCATGGTCATGAATTTTCGCTCTGTTGATTCTACGACAAACGAATGCTGGCAACTTGAGTTTGAATATATTCAAGGCGTTACGGTCTTACGGCTTCAAGTAGTAGGAAAACTTCTTCCCTATCTTACTTCGAGGGAACAACAAAAATTTGTTCACACTGCTATTGATGGTCAAGATGTGTGGACGTATAGCTACAGTCAGCACGCTATTACAGAACTCGCTATTAAATTACCAAGCCCTGTTGAAACCTCCATGGGGATGATGCATGAGCCGTTAGTAACGAGCGGTAAAAGAGTGCGCAAGATGTCCATCGTAGAGCTTGCGAAAACCATCAATACCAAAAAAATTGTGTTTTATACCGGAGCTGGTATCTCTGCGGGAGTAGTGCCAACTATGAACGAGCTTTTGGCACAATTATCATTTGATCAAGATTTATCGTCACCTGAAATTCGCATGTCTTTAGTTAAGAAAATTTTGATGGATCCAGAATCCTTTTTGATTCCCATGGATAGATTTTTCCGTGCATGTCTTTATGGTACGTCTACCAAAGCTCATGCTGCTATTACGAGCATATTGCAATGCAAGCAGGATGGCTTGTTGACCGAGAACTTTGATTTTTTACATGAACGAAGTGGGATTGATCCTCTAAAATGTGCTCAAGAGGATTGGTTGAGAAATATTGCTTCCGAAGATCTCAAACAAATAGAAGTAATTATTGCCGTAGGTCTTGCTCATGATGAACGTGGTTTTCTCAAGTGGTATAAAACAGAAAATCCTCACGGCATCATAGTTGCTATCAATCGTGAGCAACCAACCTATCTTGGACAAGAAGATTATTTGATGCTAGGTGATGCGCAAGAGATACTGCCTAACGTTGCGGAACACATAATTTCCCATTAAGAAAAAACGTAAATATATTTTTTGTTCAAAGTTGCTAGAATTATACGAATTGTAAAACCACTATTTATCACCAAATAGGAGCATCATGTATAAACTATGGTTCATGGCATTGTTGAGCATTAATTTCCCATCGCTCTATTCAAGAATTAACTTTCAGCGAAATCTATTCAAGAAAGTTGTGGGATCAACATCTCGCATCAAAGAAGAAAAGAACATTGAGATAGAATTACGTTATGAAATTCTGGATAAACAAGAGCTGCAAAATTTTCTCAGTTCGCTACAATATCAACATACCAAACATAACATTGATGTTTATCTTGATACGCCTAATGTAGATTTACTGCAAAAGGGAGTCTATATTCGCCTACGCGATAATAAAACGCTTGATATAAAATTTAATCGAGCATGCTTGCATGATCCGAATTTAGAAATACAACCATATTGTGAAGAGCATTCTTTTGCCCTGCCATTTCAAGAAAAAGATCTTGATCGGCTTAACGAAATCACTGCAGTTATCGGTCTTAAGTCGATTGAACGATCAGATTTAGATATATTCAAACAAACTAATGATCTGATTGACTCACGCGTGATTGATAAAGTCCGAGCTACCTATATCCACGACATTTTTACTATAGTCTATGATGAAGTTACCAATCTCGGTACTTTTTTAGAAATAGAAGTAATGGCCAAAGATACACTTGGATTAACCGAAATTAAAGATTCAATGGAAGCCTTACTTGCATCATTGACGCTTAAGCCAATTAAAACGGTCTATGATTCGCTTATATTGCGCAAACATAACTTTCCATTGTATCTTAAATCGCGATTCATACTTGAAGAAGATAAAAAGTTTCGTGTTGAGAAGTAATTAAGACAATTGAAATTAAGTAATGGTGTAAGATATGTATTTTTATCATAGAATACTATTTATTATTTTCTTGTTTTCTCCACTATTATTTTCTAATACTTACCAGCAATGCTTTGAAGATGATGATCCAACATTATTAACTTGGATGCTCAAAAATAATTTTGATATTAATGAGCCACAAACAATTAATGGTGAGCGTGGTACATTGCTATATCATGCATGCAAGCACCATAAAAAAATTCTCACTACATTAATAAATTCTAAAAAATTAAAAATTGATTCTAAAGCGTTTATTCTTGCCGCAAAAAAAAATAATCTTGCGATACTTAAGTTAGGCATCAAGCAAAAAATAGATGTAGATGCTGTAGTATATGGAGAGACCGCTTTAGATGCAGCGACGCTTTATGCAAATGAAGATGCGACAAGACTGCTTTTAGAGCACAATGCTACTATTAACTTAAAAACAGCATTCATGTATGCAGCGCAAAATCGCTGGATCTGGTTTTTGGAACATGCTATTGACCAAGGAATTACGCAAAATCCTGATTGGCATAAGTTTGAACCGCGAGCATTAACCGATCGAGCAACCTATAATTTTTTGCAGAATCATGAGGCTTTTAAAGAGCATGATCGATGGTGTGAGGTTGTGATAGAATGGCATTCAGCGGATTGGAATAAGCCAGGTGGATTTCCTGGTACTTCAAGTTGCAAATGTGCACCGTATCAATGTCCGTGGTATTATTATGATAAATATCATCACCAGATTTCGTCAAAACATGCATTTGATCTTTGTATGCAGCATGACGATGAGGAATATACTACGATGTGCATTCAAGATAACAAATTTGCTGTTAACGAGCCGGTATATCCACATGCTTCACAAGGTGTACCACTATTAGAAGCATTAAGAGGAGATCTAGATTCTGATTTAATGTTAGTGCTTGGTCGCAAGTATCCTGAACGTTGTTATAAACATACGAGATTTAATGTGGTACGAAGTCTTTTAAAAGCAGGTGCCATTGTAGATCAAGAATCGTTTAGCTATGCGGTGATGCTAAATATTTCTTTTGTAATTCATGCGGCTCTTGAGCAAAGTTTTGATCCAAATTCTATACCAGATGTACTAAGTCAAACAATAAATGAGAGAAGTAAAGCTGCGGTTCGTTTACTACTTGATGCTGATATCGCCATCACGGAATCAGATCTTATTAGAGCGGCACGTGCTGGCTATTGGTGGGTGTTAGAAATAGCGCGTAGTCGCGGTGCTATATTAGATCGTACCTTATATCTAAAAATTAAAGAAGCAATAAATAGGGAATGTTATTGGTCGCTCGATAGAAATACTGAGCTTGCAAAGAAGCAAAAAAAACTTAAAGAAGCAAAAGATTTTTTTATACAAGGTTTGCCTGAAGAAGTATTACATTAATCTCACAAAAAAAGCTAAATCATA
>CAYPYR010000059.1:0-5857 GCA_964415095.1 uncultured Pseudomonadota bacterium
GCGATCACTTTCTATGAGTAAGATCTTCATAATTTCAGCATACGGGATATTGATCTTATCACTCGGAATATCGCCATCTTCGCATAAAAGAGTTGGAGTTGAGACGACAAGGGCGAGATGTTCCATGACCTCTGGTCGGATAACCGGATCAATATTTTCTATTTCATAAAGTAGATCAAAAGATGAGAGTGTTGTGCAAAAGTTAGTGCCGAGTAAAAATAACGTAATTAATTTTTTCAACAATTTCATGATGCCCCCTCGATATTGCCCTAAAAAATTAAATTATTCTCAATTTGTATTGTAAAAAAGTGGTATATGAGCTGTAAATCAACTAGTATTTATCTCAAAATTTCGTGTATCATAAAGGATCAGGAGGCATTTTTATGATAATAGCTATAGGTTGCGATTTAGTTGATGTTAATAGATTTAATGCATGGATGGACTATTCATATGATCAACTTGCGCGCGTTTTTTCTGATTATGAGATAAAGGCAGCATTGCAAATAACTGATCTTGCAATGCGTGCACAATATTTTGCTTCACGTTTTGCTGCAAAAGAATCTTTTTATAAAGCATTAACGAATGTACTCATACAATGTGGCTTTACGCAAAGCACCATTTCATTTGCAGCTGCTCGTATGCATTGCTCGGTTGAAAAAGATATGTGGGATGTGCCAAAACTTGCGGTTAACTGGGCGTTGATTGAAGAAAAAATTGGTAAACAACTTCCTGCTGTGCAGGTTGAGATTTCAATTTCGCATGAAAAATCGATGGCATTAGCCTTTGTAATCATTCGGAGTGTTGCATCGTGAGAAAACAAATAGGGCATATTGTCAGTGGTTCGCTCATTGAGGGGCTTATCATGCGTCTTGATGCATCAGTTGGTCTTGAAGAAGTTAAAACGGGAAAGTTTATTTCTATTCAAGGTGAGCAGTATACTTTTTTTTCGCTTATCTGTGATCTTACGTTGCAAGTGACGCATCCCGACATTTTACTTTTCCCACCCGGACCACATGAAAAGCTGCTCAGTAATTTATTAAAAAAAAGAGATATGTACGCATTAGTTAAATTGCGCCCACTGCTCATGCTTGATGCACAAAAAAATCGCATGCCACCTAAAACAGTACCGGCACATTTTTCGCACGTATTTGATGCCACGGCGCAAGATATAGCTGATATTTTTGGGGATGAAAAAATTAATCCGAAATATTTTAATATCGGCACACCGCTTGATATGGAAACACCAGTTTGTCTAAATCTTGATCTGCTAGTCGAGCGCAGCAACGGTATTTTTGGACGTACAGGTACGGGTAAAACTTTTCTTGCACGTGTTTTACTTTCTGCCTTGGTGAAAAGTGATAAAGCAGTAAATCTAGTATTTGATATGCATAGTGAGTATGGCCTGCAAGCGCGCAAAGAAGGTGGCGGTGAGGCATTTGTAAAAGGACTTAAGACCATATTCCCGTCCAAAGTTGCTATCTTTTCACTTGATCCCGAATCGACACGGCGCCGTGGTGGTAATCCAGATTATGTGGTAACACTGACTTATGAAGAGATCGGTGTTGATGATATTATGCCACTTGGTGATGAACTCAATCTCAATCCGACCGCGTTAGAGGCGGCGTATCTGGTACATGCTAAATATAGAAATCGCTGGCTCTTAGAATTACTCAACTCAGGAGATCACCTCAAAGAGCTTGCGCAAGAAGTTGGCGCGCACGCTGAGTCTTTGGGAGCGTTGTATAGAAAATTAAAACGACTTGAGCGTTTTTCATTTTTACAAAAAACCGGTGCTTCTTCCTCTGTCATTGATCGCCTCATCGAATACTTAGATCGCGGTATACACGTAATATTGGAGTTCGGTAATCACACTTCAATGCTTTGTTACTTATTGATTGCCAATATCATTACGCGTCGCCTGCACGAGGTATACATACAAAAAACGGAGAAATATTTGGCGTCACATCGCAAAGAAGATGAGCCGCGTAAGTTAATGATTACTATAGAAGAGGCGCATAAATTTTTAAATCCCTATGCGGCAAAACAAACCATCTTTGGTATCATTGCGCGTGAAATGCGCAAATATTATGTATCGCTGCTTGTTATTGATCAGCGGCCGAGCGGGATTGATCAAGAAATTATGTCACAAATTGGTACCAAAATTGTTGCGCTCCTCTCTGACGAGAAGGATATCGCCTCAGTACTTACCGGTGTGAGTAATGGTACTGAGTTGCGCTCAATTTTAGCAACACTCGATACTAAAAAACAAGCGCTCGTCATGGGTCATGCCGTGCCTATGCCGGTAGTAGTAAAAACGCGCGAATATGATGATGCTTTTTATCAATCAATGAAAACCTATGTTACCGCGGAACAAATAAAAAAGACGATTTCAGAAATTTATTAGCAAATTGACGAGTTACTTTAAACGAGTTAAAGTAGTTGCGAATATCTACAACATTTTTTTCGTTCTGAAAGGGGCATTTGATGAAAAAATTAGTAATGAGTTTAGCGGTTACGTCTTTACTTGGTATTTCTTCATTAACACCAGCAGTTACCAAGTCTGATGATAAAATTGCGCATACAGTACTTTATCTTGATAGTGCTGAAATGATGCAGAGATCGCTTGAAGGACAAGGATTAGTAAAGTTGCTCAATGAAGAACTGCTCGCGCTTCAAGCAAAAATTCAAGGTATGGAAAAAGAACTAAAAACTGAGCGTGAAACGTTTGAAAAACAAGCATCATTAATGACGGCAGAAAAACGTATTGAAAAAATGCAAGCACTCACGACAAAAGAAAGTCAATATAAGCGTGATAGCGAAGGATTTTCAGAAGATATTAAAAACCGTTTTCAAACAAAGCAAGCAGTTCTTTTTGACAAACAAATGAAAGTTGCTGTTCGTGTTTGCCGTGAAAAAAATGGAAAATCACTGATCGATGTTCGTACACCAGGTGTGCACTTTGTTGATGATAATCTTAATATGACACAAGATGCACTTAAAGAAGTTGATGCTGAATTTACTAAAGAAATAGCTGCTGCTAAAAAAGATATAACCGCTTCTAAAAAGTAAACAGCGAAAGGTGCGTAATGCAAATTAATGCGCCGCTTTCAAAGATAATTGATGTGGTCAGGGGTGAAGTCACCCTTGACCACTCTTTTTTTGTCGAAAATATATCTGCGCTGGAAAGTGCCGGTTTTCGCGATATTGCTATAGTATTTGATCCAGAAGAAAATGGCGTCTTTGATCCGATTTCTCTTGAGAAAATAAAATCTTCACGTGCTGGTGTTATCATTTCAAGTAAACCCTATGTATCAGATAAATCATGGCTGATTGTGTCTAATCCACTTGAGGCGTATCAAAAATTAGTGACTTTTTTGGAAAAAGAACGCGCAAAAAAACATGAAATCGAAATTCATCCATCAGCGGTAGTTGATCGTACTGCAGCGCTTGGTGACGATGTGCTTGTGGGGCCGTGTGCAGTGATTGGAGCAGGTGCGCGCGTTGGAGAAGGTACGTTAATTGGAGCTCATTCCTACATTGGTTCTGACTGTATCATTGGTGTGCACGTAACTATTCATCCTCAAGTTACTATATTAGATCGTTGTATCATTGGTGATTATTCCATTATACATCCGGGTGCCGTGATTGGCGGTGATGGTTATCGCTATATTGCGTCAAAAAATGGTCTTGAGAAAGTTCCACAAATTGGCATAGTGCGCATTGGAAAACATGTAGAGATTGGGGCAAACACCTGCATTGATCGTGCAAGTTTTGATGAAACGATTATTGAAGATGGCGTAAAACTTGATAACCTCGTGCACATAGCACACAACGTACAAGTTGGTGCGCATACCGCAATTATTGCTCAGACTGGCATTGCTGGTGGCACGCGTATAGGTGCAGGATGTCAAATTGGTGGCCAAGTTGCGATAAAAGATCATATTACTATTGGCAAAGGTGTTCGTATCGTTTCAAAGAGTGCTGTCCTAAAAGATGTTGCGGCAGGTGAAACAGTGTGTGGAATCCCGGCTATTTCGTTTTCGGAATGGAAACGAATGATCGTTTATTTTTCAAAGCTTTCCACATGGGCTGCGACCATTAATAAGTTAGAAAAATTCTTAGAAAGCTCCGCGCAGCAAAATATTTGGAATCGCTGGTTTAATAAAAAAAAGTAAAATCCCTAAGGTTTGTTTGTATGTCAATATTAATTGCTTCACACCAATCACCATTTGTTCGTTGTCTGAGTGCTGCGTTAAATACGCAAGTATCAATACAACGAGTTAATCACTTTGCAGATGGCGAGAGCGATATTTTGTGGAGTTTAACGCACGATGACATATCCGGTAACGAACTGTTTTTTACGTATCAATATGAGTTTAGTGAACGATGCACCATTAATAGCCAGATTCTTGATGCCTTATTAATGGTACAAGTGCTGAAAAGCTTTAATCCAAAAACAATTACCGGTATATTCCCCTATTTGGGTTATAGCAGACAAGATAAGAATTATCAAAATACTCAAATAAGTGGCTTGCAAATTATTACCAATTTATTTAAAGCCGCAGGTCTTGATCGTATTCTTGTCGGTGACGTGCATGATATACATGTTCTTACTGACCTTGCGTTTCCCGTAGAAAACATTAGTTTGGCAGCGTTGTGGGCATTGAATATTCAAGAAAAACTTCTTCCCATATATAGCCAAGATATATTGCAAGATTTTGTTTTGGCATCACCAGATAAGGGCAGCTATGGCCGGGTTGAGGCGATAGCTCATTATCTTGATTGTGATTATGTATTTCTGAAAAAAAAGCGCATGGGTCAAGATGTTACGATAACCTACGAAATTTCTGCTGATATTAAAGATAAGATAGTAATACTCTATGATGATATTTTTGATAGTGGCAAAACCGCTGCAGGTGCAGCAAGATTATTTAAACAACATGGTGCACGATTTGTGATTGGCTGTTTCACTCATGGAGTTTTCTCAGATCAAACATTTGGTAATATAAAGGATTTCGAGCACATTTATATTACTGATTCAATTATCAATCATGAAAAAGTTAAGAATATATCAACGATTACGATTTGCAGTAGTGGCCAATTTATTGCAAATACTATACTAAATCCTATAAAGAATAATTAACATGATAAAAGCAATTATTGGTCTGGGAAATCCTGGATCTAAGTTTGAATATAATCGGCATAATATTGGATTTCGCGTTGTTGACGCACTTGCAGAGCACTACAATGCAAATATGGTTACTACCAATGATTTAGAGTGGGCTCGTATTAAAATTGATTCTAATAATCCACAACTAGCTCCTGAAATCTATTTAGTAAAACCAACCACGTTTATGAACAATTCAGGTCGTGCGATTTCTTTTTTAACCAAAAAGGGCATACAGCCGCAAGAAATGCTCGTAGTGCATGATGAACTTGAAAAATCATTTGGACAATTGACGATTAAATGTGATGGTAGTGCGCGTGGGCATAATGGCTTGCGTTCAATTATAGCTACCGTAGGCTCGCAATTTTGGCGTCTGCGTTTTGGTATTGGTCGTCCGGAAAATCGAGAAGAAGTGCCAGATTATGTGCTTTCTAATTTTTCTCGCGTTGAGGAAGAGCGCTTATCTGGGTTGATTGATGATGCAATAAACTTGATTCTTACCTCAAATTTTGCAAACTGATAAAATTATTTATAGATCGTAAAGAAGCAGCATTAGTTTTTAAAAACTAATTATTTAGGAAGTAGAAGTATAATGAAGCACTTAGTAATATCTCTTTTGTACGTCTTGATTTGGACATCTGCATGTGCTACACCGAGCATCGATCATGTTGATATTGAAATAACACCTTC
>CAYPYR010000060.1:0-5709 GCA_964415095.1 uncultured Pseudomonadota bacterium
GCTTTTAATACGACATCGCGCAGTTCAAGCAGCGCATTCCATTGTCCTTGGATTGCAATAGCAAACGGCAAGTTTGCAAGCTGTTCATCTTCGTGCAATGGTAAATAGTCGGCACGTCGTGCGTCTTTGCCAAGCAGTTCCCACACATTAACGGTCTCAATAAACTCTTGCAGATGAATTGAGCGCGTTTTATCTTTTTGATAATGCGCAGATATTTCTTCTGCTAAGAATGAAAGTATTGGCGCCATAAGCCGCGTTAACGTATCAAGAATAGCATAACAGGCGGTTTGAGCACTGCGACGCGCAAGACCATTAGCACGTTCAACATACAAACGATCTTTCATGACATCAAGTACAAATGCGGAAAGATCTACCGCACAATAAGTACCAAGTGTTTGATACACTGCCGGTATTTCAAATGCTTCGTACGCAGCGCGTACCGTTTGATCAATCTCATGCAGGCGTGCAAGAGCAAATTGATCTATCGCAAGCATCTTATCAAGAGGCATTGCATCATGCGTGATATCAAAGTCATACAAATTCGAAAGTAAAAAGCGTGCGGTGTTACGAATACGGCGATATACTTCTGCAACGTTTTTGAGTAACGGCGTTGAGATAACCATGTCATTAGTTGCATCAACACTTGCTACCCAGAGCCGCAAAACATCCGGACTAAATTCATTAATCACTTCGCGTGGTGCAATAACATTGCCCAGTGATTTTGACATCTTATGACCTTTAGCATCGACCACGTAACCATGCGTCACAATCCCTTTACTACATGACTTATCATGTAACACCATAGACGTGAGCAATGAACTTTGGAACCAGCCACGATGTTGATCAGAACCTTCTAAATATAAATCAGCTGGCACACGCAATTCTGGATCACGAGCAAGCACGGCGCTATGACTAATACCTGAATCAAACCAGACATCCAAGATATCATGCTCTTTAGTAAAGTGTGCACGATCGTCTGTTTCACAAGAACTGCAGCGTAATGATGATGCAAGCATATTATTGTTAATAATTTCATCAATCGTCAAGCGTTGCCAAAACTCAATGCCCTCGCGTGCAATGCCGTTTGCAACATTATTAATGAATTGAATATCAAGAACTGCTGTATCACAATTCGTACAGTGTAATGCAACAATAGGTGTTCCCCAAATGCGCTGGCGCGAGATGCACCATTCAGTACGGTCTTTGATGGTTGAGATCAATCGTGTGCGACCACTCTCTGGTACAAAATCCATAGATTGTGTTGCGCGTATAGAACGAGAAATAAGATCATTTTTTTGTAAATCACAAAACCATTGCTTCGTTGCGCGGAAGATTAATCCGTTACGACAACGCCAGCAATGTGGATATGAATGACGAATCGATGTTTTGAATAACAACCGATTCTTCGCACCGAGTTCACGCATCACCCAAATCTGACCATCAGTCACGGGCATGCCGGCAAGCGCTGCTGGTATGATCTCCTGCGTGTACGTGCCATCTTCGGCAATGGGCGAATAAATTTCTATGCCTTGTTGCACGGCAAGTTGATAATCTTCAGGACCACAGCCGGGAGCCATGTGCATACAGGCTGTACCATCACTTAATGTCACAATATCACTGAGCAGTATGGGCACGGTAAATTCATCAATGAGTGGATGATGTACCCGATGATTTGCTAATGCCGCAGCATCAACTTCGAGTAAAATATTTTTCTCGATACCAAGCAACGCGCATATTGCATCCGCACGTTCTTTTGCGACAAAGAATGCTCGTGCTGGATCAGCTGATTGCAACAGAACATATTTTGCTTTTGGATTCAGTACCACCGCACGATTGAGCGGGATTGTCCATGGTGTGGTGGTCCACACGAGTAAGTTAATTTCTAGTCCAGGAAATTGTTGCAGGGCAGATGCACATAAGGTTTCAACTGCATCATTATTCAACCGAAAAAGAATATAACAGGATGGATCTTTTCGTTCATGATGTTCTATTTCAACGGTTGCTAACGCGGTCTTGCAGGTAGCACACCACGGTACCGTTTTATATTTTCTGGTTATATAGCCCTTTTCGGTAAAGATACCAAATGCACGAACAATCTCTGCTTCGTAATCAGGCGCCATCGTTAGATAAGGATGATCCCACGCGGCAATAACACCAAGCTCTTTAAATTCATCACGCTGAACGTGAAACCATGATGTTGCCGTCGTACGACAAATTTGCATAACGGCAATTGGGTCTTCTATTGTTTGAGCAGTCGGATGATGTTCTTTGTATTCAGCTACCGCTTTAAGTTCAATCGGCAATCCATGACAATCCCAACCTGGTCGATATGGTACAAAGTATCCGGACATGCGTTTATATTTGCATACTAAATCCTTGAATACTTTATTAAACGCTGTTCCCATGTGAATGTGACCGTTTGCGTACGGCGGACCATCATGAAGTACATACATTTCTTTATTGTGCGGATTTTCATATGAACGCGCATAGACATCGTCTGATTGCCACTGTGCCAGAATTTTTTTTGTTAATTCTTTAGTATCTGGACGGATGGGAAAATCAGTGGTCGGTAAATTGAGTGTATCTTTAAAACGATTATTATCACCTGAGGCACTCATTGGTACTCCATAATAGTAATTTTACTAATTTTTATGTTAACGTGATCAATTTTAACAATAACCAAGTACACAAGCACAAGCTACACAAATGCGCTCGAAATATACAATACCAATCGTTGCAGCAAATGTCAGAGCAACCGGCAACTTTACCCAATCAAAACCATATAATTTATAGGCAATGTTAACTATAGCTAACATAATAATTGATGGATAACACAGTACTAATAATGGTCCCATAATCGAAAGAATACGCTCAAACCCCATAACCGCAAAAATGGTGGTTACGATAAGCGTTGCGATTAAAGAATAAAAATATGATACGCGTTTTTTCAAAATCTCATGCTGTAGGAATTCAGTGAATATTACCGCTAACGTAATTGCAGTTGTGAGGCAAGTAAGCGATACAGTAACGCTTGCAAAAATACCACCAAAGGTTCCTAATATCTTAAATGCTAACGCACCTATGGTTTGATCGAGTGTCAAACCGGTAAGTTCTGATCCCCATTTTGCAGCAACAATTGCAAAGCCACCATACACTAATGCAAGTAACCCAGACGCCAACAGCCCGGCTTTAAACGTAATCATCGCAATTTTTTTGTAATCACTCGCAATAGACGGATGCAATGAACGACGCAGAAGCATAACTACTAATGCTGAGAAAAATATTGCACCGAGTAAGTCCATCGTTTGATAACCACTATATAGACCATCAATAAAAAACGATGCTTTAGAAAAATCTGGCGTTAACATTGCAGGTGTATTAAAAAAACCTAACACGATGATAGAAACCAAACAAATCAATTTCAATGGACTCAATACTTTACCAAAAATTTCAAGCAACTGATTTTCTCGAATTGAGAATAAGAAAATGATAACTGCTGATGCAATACTAAAAGTTACCAGCGAAATCTGTGGTAAAAACATGCTTAAGGTTGTATGTGCAAGTGCAATGCAGCGAGGAATTGCGGCAAATGGTCCGATCAATGCCATGATGAGTGTGATCAATACAAATCCTGCTACTGGTCCAAGCCGATAAAAGAATGATTTATAGTCGCCATCAAAAAGAACTGTTGCGGCAAGACCTATAACCGGAAATGCGACGCCCGTGAGCAAAAAACCTACTATTGCATAAAATGCATAAGAACCTGATGCAATACCCAATGCAATCGGCAATACGAGATTACCTGCACCAAAAAACATGGCGAAGATTGCAAGACCGGTAGTAAAAACAGTTGACTTGAATATTCGTTTCATGAAAAGTCTTTCGAAAATATTATTAATTCTTGCGGCTACTTCTTCGCATTTTAGACGAAAAAGCAGATAAAATATGGTACCTTAGTACGCTATTTTTTTCTTGTCGGTTACAAATAATTTATTTGGGAATCGATAATGAACGTGGCCTACGCCACAATAATCATAGATAACGAGTAGAGGTTTAGCATTGATTTAGCGCTCATGGTGTTCATAGAAAATGCTCCTCTCTCATATAGGTGGTACAAATTACCTTCGAATAATAGCAAACAGTCCGGTAAATGTCAATTTAACCTTTTTGATTATCAGCATCAATCATAGCAAGACGATCTTGGTAATGCCCACCTTTAAACGTAGGTGTTGCCCAGGCATGCAGAGCCGCTCGTACGATATCAAAATTTTGCTCATTTGGGATATAATCAGCCGACAGTACCAGTACATTCATGCCATCATCAGCGCGTGCAATAAAAGCAATCTCGCTCGACCAGCATAACGCGGCATAAATACCTTTGTTACGATTCGCCGCTATTGCCATACCGACACCAGAACCACAGACTAAAATACCAAATTGCGCACGATTCTGTGTAATATCATCACAAACTAAGCGCGCAAAACAGGGATAATCCGAACGCTCTTGGGAAAAGCTGCCCACATCATGCCAGGTTATTTTTTTTTCTTCACGATCAACGGTGATTGTAGCAAATTCGCGCTTCAGCAAATTTTTTAGCTCAAACCCTCGATGATCAGCCCCAATAGAAATCATCATCTTGTGCTCCTGGTTCTTTGGTATATCCTAGCGCTCCCGTAACATTCACTTCTTTGGTACCTACTGGTGCGTTAAATACAAACGTTACGGCTCGTTCTACTGAGCGAAAGACAAACAAGATTGGTTCATCCGTTTTCCATGTAGTGAGTGAGTCTATGCTAAAGGTTACTTCATAGATCATTTTAAAATCATTCACTAATGGACCGAATAGATACGCAATTTCAGGTTCCAGTTCATAGATTATGTTAATAGTTTCTGGCACGAGAGGCTGACGATCACGACGTTGCAAGCACATGCTCCAGACCGGCTTTGGATCCGAGAGTTCATCATGAGTTTCTTCGCGCACATCCGCAAGCACATAGAAAGTAAGTTTTCTCGTATTTTCTTCATGTAACTGGCGAGCCCGCGCGGTTATTTTTTGTTCATTCTCGCCACGCTTTTTGCCATAAAGCTCTGCGTATTTTGATGCGACTGCATTCGAGAACCATAATACATCGAATGTGGCAACGGTTTCAAACTCGTCATACACGGTGGCTGAGCGCAGCACATCTTTAATCGTTGATGCTTTATTAATTAATGGATAATGATCTTGGGGAAATTCAGTATTAAGTAAATCATATGTTTTTACACACGCAGAAAGTATGAGCAGCATGCAAAACAGGCCCAAAATACTTAATTTTTTTGAATAAGAAAAAACTGATTGCATAGTAAAAGGTCCTTTTTGTACGGTAATATTGTTCCTTGCGTACTCCATCATATGATAGGGTCGCACAGAATTGCGTTGTTAGTATAACAAAACTTATAAAGCCCATCTACCCTATTCGACAAAGCTAGCTCAGAACGGTAGACTAACTCAAGATTTATTCTTTTTCTGCACAGTAATCAGTATCACATCGATTAACTAAAGTGAGTTATTATGAGCAATCTTTCGCGATCAATCGCAACCGCGTACGTTCGATTCAAACATAAAGATAGTTCGGTTCGCTTTATGATTCGCATCTGTTTTGTTGGTATTTTTATCGGGACGTTTTCATTAATGATGACGTTAATTATTATGAATGGTTTTGAAAAAAC
>CAYPYR010000061.1:0-5622 GCA_964415095.1 uncultured Pseudomonadota bacterium
CAGCAATCGGTGGATATATTTTAGAACGCTATCCATTTATTCAGCTGCCTGATGTCTATTATGTTTCGCACATTCCAGCACGGATGGATTTTGAGATTTTTATTGCGGTGTTTGTCTGCACATTCTTGCTGGGGCTTATTGCGACATTAATTCCGACACAGCGGATCAAGTATCTTAATATTACGCATGTCTTGCGCAACGAATAAAAAGAAAAAGGGGCTTGATTCAGCCCCTTTTCTATAATCTTAATTGTTTATTGTGACTGAGCTGCTGATTCTACCGTTTGAGCAGATTGAGCTTTCATTCTTTCTTCTGTTGCGTGTAGATATCCGGGTAATTTACCAAGAGAAGTACTGACTGCAACATACGTTGAAGAATCATTAGGCTTCATACCTCCGTGAATGAGCCCAACAATCGCTGGTTTTTTATCACGAATAGCAATAATAGGACCACCGGATGCACCAGCAAGACCCTGTTCTAATTGTGCAGAGTGAAATGAAGGAACTTTATTGCCATCATTATCAATTAATCCATATTTAGTTAAAGCAGCAACAGTAACCGCATGTGGTTTTAATGCATCTTTAGATAAAAATGCTGGATACCCTTGTAAGGATACTGCATCATATTTTTCTGGAATAGCACTTGAAAGATAATCTGCTGTAATTGAAGGGATCGATGACTTGGTTACATTTTGAAATTGCGTAACAAATCCTGGATGTATTAATAACACTGCAATATCATGCTTAAGATCTATCAAAATAGGTTCAACTGGTACCCATCCATCCAAACCATTACTTCTTAATTGAATATAATTACCTTCCCTGCGAGCATCTTCAATCATACAATGCGCGACTGTTATAACATATAATGCATCAGTATTTTTTCCCCGCACAATAATTGCTGATCCAACTTCTCCTGCAATCGGTATAAATCCTTTGGGTGAAAATTTTGAGGGAATTCCTTTATATATTCTGACAATAGCATTAGTAATATCATCGGAAATAATATCTTGTTCAAATGCATCAATACTATTTATTACTTTTGCATTCTCAATAATTTTCTTAATTTCATCTTTCATCAAACCAATTGTTATACCACCCGTAATACCAAGCGCCCCTAATATTCCTGCGATTTTTTTCCACTTACCGGATTTAGATTGTTTTGATATTAATTCTTGCGTAATTGGTAAATTTGTTTGTTTTGGAGAAATAAAAGTAGGCTTTGAATTATTCAAGATTGAAGACATCGGTGATGTATGCAAATGAGGTGTTGTAGTAGCTGAACGCGCAAAGGTTGAAGCCGCTTCAAGTCTAAGTGTACTCGTTAAAGCTCGTGTTGTCGGCATTGCAACTTGTCGTAACGCTGGTGATAATGCAAAACGTCGTGCAGAATTACTTAAACTAGAACCATATACCGCTTGTACGTTTACATTGACCATAGCTAGCAAAACCATGAGCCCTAATAGTGCACGCGTAATTAAAGTTTTTATCATGATGCTCTTTCTATTATTTAAATTTGTTGTCGATGGATTATTTCTTTTTCTGCATTTTGCAAATATTCAGGCAATCTACCGCCACCTGCTGTATATGCAGAATTTCGTCGTATAGAAAATAATGGCACTTCTGTTACGTGATAAGCACTTGCAGAATGAACACCAATGATGTAAGGCTTTTCCTTGCTCATACCTATCACTGGTCCGCCTGATATGCCATTGAGACTTTTTTGAATCCTATGAGAGATTGACTCCATACCGGTTGTTTGAATACCTCCGGGAATATTTAGCTTTATTTTAGGTTCTTTTACTGCAACTTTTACTTCATAAGGCTTCAATGTTTCTGATGTTAAAAATTTAGGATAGCCTAGAATGGATAACACCTTACGTCGTTCTGGGATACGATTTGAAATATATTTTTGAGGAATAGCATTCAACGAAAGGAATTCTTTAGTTCTTTCTGGTTCTATCAATAATATTGCTACGTCATTTTCATGATCAACAATAAGTGGCTCAACAAGTAAGAATTCATCATTGTCTTTATTAATTTGGATGCAATTCATCTTGGAATCATCCACACAATGCGCTGCAGTTACCACATAATATGAATCAGTATTTTCCCCCTGTACAATGAAAGCTGTTCCATGTGAATATTTAGTGGGATAATGTTTGATATAATTTCTGAACAAATATTCTTCCTCAGAAAGACTATATATTTTAACAATTGCTTTAGTAATTTCATCAGGTATCAGTTCTGAATTGAATATTTCAATGTTAATAGTTGCTTGAACGACATCTAAAATTTCTTCAATTTCATCTTTCATCAAACTCAATGTAACGCCACTTACTCCTAGTACAGTCAATATTCCGGTAATTTTTTTCCAATTTTTGGATTTAGATTGGTTCGATACTACTTTTTGGGTAATTGGTAAACTCATCTGTGTTGATGGCATGATAGCTGGTTTTGATGAAGCATTAAAAAGAATTGGCGATAATCGTGATGTATGCACAGCAGGTGTTGTAGTAGCTGATCTCGCAAAAGTTGATCCTGCGTCGAGTCTTAATGCTCCAGATAAAGCTCGTGTTGTTGGCATTGCAACTTGTCGTAACGCTGGTGACAATGCAAAACGTCGCGCAGAATTACTTAAACTGGAACCATATACAGCTTGCACGTTTACATTAACCGTGGCGAGCAAAGCCATGAGCACTAATAGTGCACGCTTTATTATAGTTTTTATCATATTCTCTTTCTATTATTTAAAAATAGCATCGAACCGAATTGCTTGATTAATATATGCTCATGCAATCTCATAATTCTAATAGTAATGATTTTATAGAAAAGGTCAAATAGTCCTGCTTTTAGACCTTTTTTCCAGTAATCATCAAGTTAAAGGATACTAGTTAGGCTTCCTCAGGTATAAAACAGTAATTGTTAATACAAATAGAAAAGATCATTGAAAAAGCATTTAAGTTAGACTATACTTGAATTATAAGAATACTACGTCAAAAACAGTAAAAATCCCTACTTTTAAGAAATGAAAATTACGGAGAAGGAACTTGTATGAAACGTTTATCTATTTTAATAGTGATATCATCACTCTTGGGTACCCTGCAAGGACAACCCGTAAGCAGGCTCTCACCGACAGCTCTCGAGCAAGCCCGTCAAATAGCATCCCGAAACCTTCCTACTCTACAAAGAATAGGAACGCAAGTTACAACTCCAAGCCAGCAGCAAACAGGAATGCCTCGATTAAATATACCTGAAGCAAAACCAATACCTCAAGCTGCAGAAACTGTACCAACATTAACACCTACGCCGCAAGAGACCGTATATCCTACACGCGCACAATCACGTTTTGCTGGACCACAATTTTCAGCAACGCCTTCTGTACTCTCTCAGCAATATCAAAAAACACCTTCTTACCGTGAATCATTTAGATATCAAGATGCCGGTGCACAACCAAAATCTGGTATGTATAAAGCTGGTCTTTGGACAGGATTTTTAGGTTTATTTGGTTATGAAACTAAAGAACAAAAAGCACTCAATCTAGCTCTTGCTCAAGCTATTAGAGATCAAGATCTGCAAAAGATCAAAGAATTAGTACGTTTTGGAGCTAATGCTAATGCAATAGATAAGTATACTCTTCTCCCGTTATTAACATTAGCAATCGTACAAGGACATCCAGATGTAGTAAAAGAACTTCTAGCTATTAAAGGTATTAATGTCTACGCCGAGGTAGAGGGAGCGCCCGTATTAACCTATGCTATAAATTATGTGTCATATCACAGAGGAGAAGAAGGTCCGGAAATTTTAAAAGAACTTTTGAAAAAAATAGATACTAGAACTATTAATATCGAACTAAAAAGCTTTCCTCGTTTTGGAAAAGATATTGCACGAGAAATACTTGAAGCTGAATTAGCATCAAGAGCAAAAAAATAGGTTCTCCTCTTTAATTCAATAATTATCTTAAAAGCCCTTGGGTCAAACCAGGGGCTTTTTCTTGTAGTAACCCCTACCCCTTTTGACCTATTTCCCCAAAAAAGCCATGATAATACTAGCGAAACTGCACCGTTTGGTGTGGTTTCGCATTAAATTTCTCTGGGGTTATAACTAATAGGGACTATCTTGAATATAATAATAAGACTCAGTACATTATTGGTACTTATCAATATCTTTACACCGATAAACGGTAAATCAATCACTGATTATAGCAAAATAAAATCATATAAAGTTGCGGCTATCCATGCCCCTAAAACTATTGAAGAATTACGGTTGGTGGTATTAAAAGCTAAAAAACCGATTGCCATAGCTGGTGGACGATTTAGTCATGGTGGGCACATAGCCTATCCAAATGGCACCGTTATTGATATTACCAAACTTAAAAACATCACCTACTTTGACCCGCAAGCAAAGAAAATCACCGTACAAGCAGGCGCAACCTGGCGTCGGGTGCAAAAATATATTGACCCCTATAATCTTGCTGTTACGGTCATGCAGTCATACAATGACTTTACGGTCGGTGGATCATTAAGCGTCAACGTACATGGTCGCGATAACAAGTTTGGACAGATTATCGAAACAGTAGATGCGATCACCGTAATGCTTGCCGACGGTTCGCTCGTTCGTGCAAGTCGCACTGAGAATCCTGATTTGTTTGCGGGAATCATTGGTGGTTATGGTGCAATGGGTATTATTATCGATGCAACATTTAATCTATGCGATAATGTTCCAATGGAACAAGTAATGTATCGTATGAATGCTAAAGAGTATCAGAATTTTTTCTTTAAAAATATTCATGGCAATCCAAATATTATCATGCATAATGCCAATTTATATCCCAGCGAATACAAAGAAATCATCAGTATCGCCTGGGAAAAACCAAAACGTCTCGTTTGTCCAAATAAACTTAATACTGGAATACGCAAGAAATCTGCATACTATCCCGATTTAATGATCATGGGAGAATTGCTCCGTACTCTCTCGCCAATGAAAAAGGTACGACCTGATATCGAATATGCCGCTCGCTCTACACCTACGTTTGAAATGCGCAATTATCAAATGAGTTATTCCGTCAATATGCACGCGATACTTACGCATGTATTAACGACCTATATTTTACAAGAATATTTTGTACCAGTTAAATCACTCAACAAATTTATCGCGGCATTACAATATATTAATAAAAAGCATGGACCAAACATTTTGAATGCATCGATCCGGTATGTACCAAAAAATACCGATTCGCTACTTACGTATGCACCGGTTGATTCTTTTGCAATCGTACTTTATTTAAATATTGCTAATTCTTCATATGGTACCAATTATGCAAAAAAATGGACGCAAGAATTGATCGATAAAACACTGCAACTTGGTGGTACCTATTATCTCCCCTATCAGCCATATGCAACACGCACACAATTTCAACGTGCCTATCCACGATGGCAGCAATTTCTAGCAGTTAAACAGAAGTATGATCCGAAGAATGTTTTTTCCAATCATTTTATATTGAAATATATATCTGCTGCTTAAGAATACCTTAAGCAATATGCTAATATGGTAAATTTCTTTACGCATTATACCCTCATCCGCTATTCTTAGCTAAGAAAGCAAAAAAATTTATAACGCGGGT
>CAYPYR010000062.1:0-5452 GCA_964415095.1 uncultured Pseudomonadota bacterium
TTTATAGATTTAAAAAATAATGGCACCATGAAAAATACTGATCATGGTGCCTATTGTTTTAAAAAGGAGATAGTATGCGGCATATAAGACGAGATATTATTTGTTTAACGTTTCTTTTAGCGAGTATTCAATCAATTACTATTCAAGCAGCAGTCGGGGATCTGATTGATGAAATTAAATCAGCTTCGGTTGAGGATCTAGCACAGGCTCTTGCGGGCAATGAAAATGAATTGCAAGTAAAGTTAAGTGGACTTGTTGCACCAGAACAAGAGTGGATTACACTGGATATTCTTAATACTTATCGTAAAATATTTGCGGGGTATTATCATGGCAAACGATCATTAACCTTGCAAGAAAAAGAGTATTACATTCCCCGGTTTGAAGTGGTACCCACTAAGAAATGGATAATGTACAATACCGATCATTTGGTACCCTATGCAATTATTAATAGAATGACTAATGACTTAATTAGTCAATCTCCCGGTTGGGCTACCTATGCATTTAATCATGATGAATCGCTTGTTGTACATGATTTAAAAGAAGGTGATTTGCCCATTGAAATTATTAATACTCAAACAAAAGAGAAATGGTGTATTCCGTATCCACAAGGAGCACTTGCCATTAATGATTTTGCATTTACTCATGACAATCGCTATTTGATTGTTGCCTCATTCATTTCTATTTACGTGTATGATTTAAAAGAAGCGCGGTATTATAGTTTTGAAGAAGATTCTGATGAACATTCGTTAGGTACATTGATCCTTGCCCTTAATAAAGTTTTTCATAAAAATCTGTGTAATCCAGATGACTTAGGGCGATCGCTTAAGTTGCAAGTGACAACTAGTCCTTGTGGTAAATATATTTCATTTATTGCTGAAAAAAACGAAGAGGGTAGGATCGGTGCACGTTTATATATTTATCATGTCAAAGAAAAAAAACTCAAAAAAGTCTTTTTCTTGAATTATATAGAGCTTGAATATATTCCATCAAAGTTGCGTTGCTGTTTTAGTAAAAATGGGGATTTTCTTGCATTGCGATCTCAATTTAGAGAAGATTCTTTTAGATCGCCGACTATTGTATTAGTTAAATCTAAAACGGGCGAATGCTGTTTGAAAACCAAAGTTGACCGGCTTATCACACTAAAACTTAATGAAGATGGTAGCCAATTAGTAGCAAATTTTAGGCAAGCAGAATCTGATGTCTGGGAATATCGCGATCTGAATGTTTTGGAAAGTGATTTAGATTTCACCAAAACGCTTTTTGTGTATCTACTAGCTAAGTGGCATGCCAAATATAAATCTGTTTGTCTCTATGAGGTTGAACCGCTCATTGCTGTATTAAAACAATTTACTTACGATGCTCAATTATTTCTCAAGCAAAAGTATAATATTAAAACAAAACGTTGGTATTGGTTTTCTTAAACTAATATAGTTTGGTGTAGCGATAAAATATATATTTTCTTCTATGAGGGCATGCCATGACACACTCTTTGCGTAAGCTTTGCGCTACAATTTTTTTATGCATTCTTTTCACCAGGTTGCTTAATCCTAATTATATACAAGATGTTGTTGATAATATTCACAAGCAAGCATGGGAAACTCTTGCACAAGCACTTATAGATAAAAATTTTGTCTCATTGATACCAGAAAAAAACGTCGATCAAATTATTCAACGATTATTGAAACTTTGCTCAATGGCACATGCTGGTTGGGTTATTGATAGCAGAACAAATGAAGTAGTATATCAATCAAAGGACTTGAGATGTTATGCGGTGAGTCATGATCAAAAATTGGTGGTACATTATCAACCGGGCTATGGAACTGGTGCATTAGTGTTTTTAAATACTGAGACTAAAAAAAAAGTTATAGTACCATATCCGCATGAAAAATTTCCTCCCTATGATTGTGCTTTTACGCATGATAACCGTTATTTAATCATTACTATTTGTTGTCAGGATTACTCACCGGAGATTGTTTTGTATGATCTTGAGGCTCAACAATATTGTACAGAAAATGATAACGAGTTAAGCCGAATATTAAGTAGAATTAATAATTATTTCTCTAAAATGTATAGAGAGAATCATGTTAATAAAAAACTTAAAATACAACTGCTGTCAGTTGCGACGAGTCCTGGTGGAAATTATTTAGCATTCGTGATTACTGAGCCAGTTGGATCTAATTCTAATATAGAAGCGACTATGTATATCTACGATGTTAATAAAAGAGGCTTATTTAAAGCAAGCTGTGCAATAAAAAAATTAATTGAAGAGCAACAGCAGCTTAATGATAAATTTTATTATAAGAGTCTTGGTAAGCCAAAATTCATGTTTAGTAATGATGATCGCTTTTTAGCGTGGCATAATCATTATAAAGTTGAACCTCGTGATCATTCGATAAGAAAAATTGCGATTAAAGCAATATGTGAACCTTCATCAGGAATATTTACCTTAATTGAGATTGGTGAAACCAAGGAAATATCTGTTGAACCATTATTATCAAACGAGACTGGTACGGATTTTATTGATCCTCATCAAAATAATCAGTATCTGAGAGTGCAAAAACTTATTGAGAAAAATTTTTCTTTTGAAGCAACGCTGTTTCTACTTATGCTCGATAAATGGTATCAAGAGCGACATAACGTAGATTTGAGCAAAAAAGCGGGATTAGAGCAATTGTTTACTGAATTATTTGTTCCCAAAGCGCGTGAATTTTTATGTAAAGAATATAAGATTAAAAAAGCGAAGCATAGCAATTGTGTGTCATTTTAAAGATAGTGAAAATTGTACGCAATAAAAAAGGGCAGGAAATTTTCCTGCCCTTCAAAATACAAATTAAATCAACGAGTGATTAGTCTTGTTCAATTGCTTGTGCAATTTCTTTAAAGCACGCAGCACCAGGTTTTAAGGTGCGCTTTTGCGTTACTGGATCAAACTCAAACAAGCCAAACTCCATCCCTTTGCCTTCGTCCCATTCAAAGTTATCAACCAGTGTCCACCAGTAGTAACCGCGAACGTCACAACCTTCACTGATAGCTTTGCTCATCGCATAGGTATAACGACGAATGAATGTTTCACGAATGTCATCTTTTCTATTCGCAACACCATTTTCAGTGATATACATTGGTTTACCAAATGGCGCCATTTCTTTGATAATTTCGTATAACCCTTGAGGATACATAGCATATTGCATATCGGTCATGGTTTCATTATCAAGGCAACGTGCCATTGGATTAAGAATGTTGATAATTGCACGAGAGTAGTAGTTGATACCAATAAAGTCGCAATAGTCCGCACCGCGTTTAGGCGCTTGCCATGAAGCGAATGAGAGATGCTTAGTACCAAATGCAAAACGATAGTGACCGGTTTTTAAGAATTCAGTTACTGCAGTATGGAGTGCGTTGATACGAGGATACAATCCGCATACTAATGATTCCATTGCTGTTGCGGGAAACTTAATTGATAACCAATCATGAAATGGTTTCATATAGAGCGCTTGGTGCACTAAACCAATTTGTGCTTCTTTACCGCCATCCATGCTTTTTAACATTTCATATACTGCACAGTGTGCTTTCAATAAGTTTTTGAGCACGTGTGCGCCTTGACGGAATGCGAATGATTTTCCGGGAGGGAATACACCACGGAAGTAACCTTGCAGTACATACACTGTTGGTTCATTGATGGTACCCCATAAGGTAACACGATCGCTCAGCGCTTCAAAAACTTTTGTGCAGAAGCGTACAAAATAGATTATGTTTTCTTCTTTTTCAAAACCACCCATCTTTTCAAACCACATTGGATGAACAAAGTGATGGAGGGTAACCATAGGAGTGATCTTTGCAGCTAATAATGCATCACAAAGTTTTACGTAATGATTAATTGCTTCTTGATTGAAGTTACCACAGGTTGGTTCAATGCTGGTCCAATCAACGGAGAAACGTAATGAGTTAGCATTGATCGCTTGAAGATTTTTAATATCTTGTGGGTATTGATTCCAGAAATCGCAAGAAACGCCAGAGCGTTCACCCGTTTTGATAGCGTCTGGTCGTTCTTCCCAATATGCCCAGTTGCTGCCAGGGCAATTAACTGCTCCTGAGTTTTGATATTCAGCAATTGCTGTACCAACCAAAAAGTTTTTTGGTAATGCTACATCAGTAACATCGATCTCATTCCAATTCCATTGCTGGTTAGCGGCTATGAGCAAACTACTGCTAGCAATAGTTGCGCATATGAGCGTACGAAAAAGTCTGGTTAACATATAAACCTTTCTTGCGAGAAATTAAAATAAATTAATACTGTGTTATAGCTTACGAGAGCGGTTTTTTTTGTCAAAAGAGAAACGCGCATATCTTATGCTTCTTTGAGAGGATATCAAAACTCTCAAGTGGTGGTAATGAATCATACCACGGATCCATGCTTCCCGATTGAGGTGCATTCGGTATTTTATACCCATCAACAAATACATAGCCGGATTGCAACAACATGCTCATTACACGATTGATGTGCTTTCCACCAGCATAGGCAATGATATGATGATTTGAGTCATTTCGTATAGCGTGATAGAGCGCAATATCGACTACCGGCAAACAATAACAATCAAAAAAAGCAGCAGTAAAACATTTAGTAGGCATATAGCGGGCCGCATCTTGGTTATAGATCGTATCGATAAGCGGTTTATTATATTCATTAAATGTAGCAATACATGCTTCCAGAGATTTATCGGTACTGCTGGCGTATACCGCATCACATTTTGATTTAAAGGCACGAAGCCAATCAAGCTCACGCTGCGCAATCTCATCTAATCGTAAATCATCAAAGTGGTTTATATGTTTTGCTAGTTCTTCAATAACATCAGAAAACGTGAGACCGGTAATTATTCCCGGAATAGTACCATCGCCAATACCTAGCTCTTGATGCATATTTTGTGAAAAAAGTTTTATTCTTGCATTTAGATCGATGAGATCGAGTAGCTCTTGCGATAGTGGGGGATATTTTAAAAATGACATACCAAGCATCCATTGCAAAATTCTATAGGTAGCAAAACTTCTCATATCAATATTTGTTACCTGGATGCGTTTAAGCAAGTTATTATTTAGCCATCGACCTACATGTAAGCTTGGTACGTTTTGGTTGCGTGGATTCTCTAAAAGGTTTTTAAAAGAGTACGATGACTGAATATTGTTAATGCCAAGTATGGTAAATTCCCAGTAAAGCGATATGTTACTGGTGATTGATTGGTTATCAAGTTTATCTAAATTGGTGAAGAAATCACGCTCAATGTTTGCTGAAGATTCGATTTCTTTGTGAACATCAGTAACAAAATTAATTAATTGTACTGTTTTACCATCGATTACTTTTTTGATGCGTAGCAAGCATGCAGGTGTACCGTATATCGTTTGAGCAGCACCAATAATGGTACCCAATATAAGCATTTTTAATGATAAGTTTTTCATATAT
>CAYPYR010000063.1:0-5315 GCA_964415095.1 uncultured Pseudomonadota bacterium
CAAAATCTTGAGTGCTTGTTAGTGATCGTAATGTGGCAAGATGATTAAGATGTTCATAGATTACTGCATCTGGTTGATTTGGTTTAATAACTGGTAGTAAATTCAAATCTGGCTTAGTGAGTAATTGACTGGCAAGAGTAATAACATTGCCACCATGGCTATGACCGACAATAATAATTTCTTCATCTGTCGGATAACTGAGCATCGTTTTAACCAGGGCAATTGCTGCTTGCAAACGATGAACATCTAAAGAATTTCCTGACCAACAGAAGGGAACAAGCTTATGACCAAATATAGATGCTTGATACTCAAGTTCATCATAGAAAAAACCGCCTGGACGTGCCCAAGCAGATTCTTGCGCAAAAGTACCATGCACCACTATGATGACACTCTCGAGTGTGTTTGATAAAATCATGCACACCGCAATACAAATAATTTTGGCTACATATAATTTGTTTAACATGGTGCTAGTATAAATAAACTGGTGCTATTTTATCCAGAAATAAAAAACCGGATGTTGTCATCAACATCCGGTTTTTTATTTTACAACGTAAAACGTTTCTATTTTGAGCTTATCTCAGGAAAGAGAAACGAAATTTCGGTGTTTGCTGATTCAGGGGAGTCAGAACCGTGCACGGCGTTTTCACCAATACTTGATGCAAACAATTTGCGAATAGTTCCTTCTGCCGCTTGAGCAGGATTTGTAGCGCCCATGAGTTCACGCCAGTCAGCAATAGCATGTTCTTTTTCAAGAACCATAACTACTGTTGGACCTGAAATCATAAAATCTACAAGTTCACCAAAAAATGGACGTTCACGGTGAACGGCATAAAAATATTCTGCCTCTTCACGCGTAAACTGTTTCTTTTCCAGAGCGATTATATCAAAACCAGCGCGTTCAATATGATCAATGATTTTGCCCGCATTTTTAGCGCGAACAGCATCAGGTTTGATAATAGCAAGTGTGCGTTCTAGTGACATGGTTGCTTCCTTATTCGTCTGATGAGTCATCATGTTGTTTACGAGCCGCATGCTCTTCAAGCGCTTGTTGAAGCGGATTTTTGAGCTGTGAGGTTGACGCTTTAGGTTTCATATCACGAGATTCGCGTGTTTTGCTTTCGCGACGCTCTGTTTTTGGTTCGCTATAGCTGGTCTCACGAGGTTCGCGTGCTTCACGTGGTTGCACAGGAGCAGTTTCTTTCTCCGTTGCAGCAGGTGCTTGCATCGCTTTGAGACTTAAGCCAAGCTTACGCTCTTCTTTATTTACTTTGATCACTTTGAATTGTTCAACTTGACCAAGCTTGAGGATATCTTCTACCTTAGCAACTTCTTTATTAGCAAGTTCTGAGATATGGACTAATCCTTCAATACCGGATTCAAGTTTAATGAACGCACCAAAGTTGGTAATTTGAGATACGGTACCTTCGACTACTGAGCCTACTGGGTATTTATCTTCAACAATTGCCCATGGATCTTGCTCAAGTTGCTTAATGCCAAGAGAGATCTTACGGTGTTGAGGATCAATGCCGAGGATAATAGCTTCGACCGTATCGCCTTTTTTATAGCGATCGCTTGGATGTTTAACATGACCAGTCCATGAAATATCAGAGATATGAACAAGGCCATCAACACCTTCGTCAAGTCTAACAAAGATACCAAAGTCAGTAATATTGCTGATTTGACCGGTGACACGATCACCTTCTTTAAAGCGGTCAGCAATTTTCTTCCATGGATCTTCCGACATTTGTTTGATCGAAAGTGACATGCGACGATTATCTTTATCAAGCGCAACAACAAGTGCTTTGATTTCTTGACCTTGGGTGAAGTGACGAGAAAGGTTGGTGATACGCTCAGTCCATGAAATTTCTGAGATATGGACAAGGCCTTCGACCCCTTTTTCAACTTCAACAAAAAGACCATAATCGGTAATGCTTGAAACTTGACCAGTGACGATGTTGCCAACTTGGTACTTTTGTTCAACATGTTCCCATGGATTTTCAGCAAGCTGCTTCATGCCAAGAGAGATTTTTTCATGATCTTTATCAAGTGAAAGAATCTTCACTGAAATGGTATCGCCCATCTTAAGCATTTCGCTTGGATGAGAAATACGTCCCCATGACATATCGGTAATATGAAGCAAGCCATCTATGCCGCCTATATCGACGAATGCGCCATAATTGGTGATATTTTTAACAATACCAGCAACAATTTGACCTTCAGAGAGGGTTTCAAGTGCATGCTTTTTATCTTCAACGCGTTGTTCTTCAATGAACTTACGACGAGAGATAATAACATTCCCACGTTTTTTGTTGATTTTCAAAATTTTACACGTTACTTCTTGACCTACAAATTGGTCGAAGTCTGAAACGCGTTGTACATCAACTTGTGAACCTGGTAAGAAAGCGGGAATACCGATATCAACGGAAAGTCCACCCTTAACTTTGTGCGTGACCATTCCCGTAACCGGCTCATCTTTCTCTGCAAGTTCGGATATACGATCCCACGCACGGAGAGATTTTGCCTTTTGATAGGAAAGAACGACGTTGCCATTTTCGTCTTCAAAACGATCAATAACAATTTCAATGTCGTTGCCAGATACAAATTTTTTGAGCTCGTAATCTGAGAATTCAAAATGAGGTATGAGCCCATCAGATTTGTAGTTAATGTTGACCACGATACCATCGTTGTCGATATTTATTATTTTACCACTGATAACTTTACCAATTTCAAAGTTCTCAGTAGCATTTTTATATAAATCAACAAGCGCGGCACGCTGATCTTCATTGATGCTGAATTCTTCTTCAAGGAGGTCAACATTAAGCATCGATGAAGTGTTTAAAGTGTTTGGTTTTTTTAGCATAGACAAATTTCTCCACGGTGGTTATGCTACGTTTTAATACAAGTACCATTCACCTTATCAGAAAATAATTTTTTCAGCAAATTTCGCCCTAAAATCAACGTTTTATATATACCATGGAATAATGCCAGCAAGTTTGAATCGCGCACCATGGGGTATGGCCTGCGTTGATTCTTTTTTCATGTGTAGTAGTTGAATACCATTAAAGGTCGGTGATTTTTTCATTTTGGCAAGAAAAGTGCTCAATTCAGGAAGAGCATGCGTTATGCCTTCAAGGGTTATATGGGCGTTGCCCTCACGTTCTTTACCAGTTTTATGTGTTGGGGTGAGTTCAAGATGCTCAATCCAGGTATGATCTGGCAGGAGATCCCCCAAACTAATCAATAAATCTTTATACGATTTGCTCGAACTCCCACTTGTTTGCGTATTTAGTTGAGTTTGAGCCGCGCAGGCAGTGTGAAGTGTTTGACGCGTTTGTTCAAGTACATTTTTTTGACCAGTTAATAATTGTACATGACGTTCAATACTATTACTCTGAAAGAGTGCTATCAGACAGAGCATTAATCCCGCACCAAACGTACTGCCGAGCCATGGCATCAATTTTTTGAATGCGGGTTGTTGATATATCAAAAAAAGATCTGGTGAGGTGGCCATCAATGTTCCGGATGGGTTGTTATTGATCGGAAAGGCTCCCATAGGTTGCGCATAGCAGTTAGTTATCATGCATCCGGCATTACTTAAACAGACCAGATAAGAAAAAGTTTGTAGATTCTGATGGGGTGATGCAGGTGCCCCTGGTACGCAAGGCACGATAAGAATCGTTTCGATCTCTTTAATTGCATGAGTAGCAAGAGTTTTCCTAACCAATGTTTCTACCATACTTGGATTATTCAGGGTGCCATTATGAATCGTTGTATCTGGTAACGCGATAGTTTTGTGCGCGCATACCGTATAGTTTTTTGGTGTGCGCGAAAACCATGACGATCGCTGCTTGAGAAAATAAAAATTAATCGCCTCTTCGGTGATCACCAGATAGAGTACTGTCGGTATTTGGTCGGTATTCATAGCGGTCCACCTATTGTTATATAGTAAAATATTCGATCATAGGTGGTATTTCATTCATACGCTTTTTAAGTGTTTTTTCATCTAGCAGACCAGCTTTAGCGCCAATTTTCTCAATAACTGAGGTGCTATTGATCATGCCGGCATGCAGTGCATCAGCAATTGAATAACCAAGCAAGCGTGTCGCAACAAAGCAAGAACCGAATGCGTCACCAGCGCCGGTGGTATCAACTACCGTTGTGGGAACAGCAGGGTGGAACAGTATTGCGCCATCATGCGCTACATAAACGCCATGACTTCCATCAGTTACTACCACCGTTTTGGTTCCCAGATTCAGAATTATTTCAAAAAAACGTCTCATATCTAGGTGCCAATGCAAATATGAGATGGGGGTAGCAAGTAATCGTGCTTGCTGCGCATTATCACGGGGAGAAGTTGCTGCGAGTTCACTACAAGAAATTGGGCCACAGGTTGTTGGTTCTGTCTCGATAAGCGTGACCATAAAGGTGCATGCTTCTTCACTATTGAGTATGAGTGTGTCAAAAAAGGGGAGTGTTTCGCGTAAATCTGGAGCACCTTCGCGTAGTTGACTCGTACCGGGATTTATTGCAATCAATTTTCTATGCTGCGCAGCATGCGTTACGATAGTTTTGAGCGTATGAGATGACTGATGACTGAGCGATGTGATATAAAGTGCATCAGCGTGCTCGATTGCAGCAAACGGCAATTCTTGTTTTGTTATGGTGCCATTTGCACCACGGTAGGCAAATATAATGCGCTCGCCTCGTTGATCATTAATAATAATAGAGCGTCCAGTTATTTCTGTCGGAGAAAAAATAATATGCGCACAATTAATGCCAACCTGTTCTAACTCATTACAGATTGTCTGCCCGTGACTATCTTTTCCTATCTTTGCAAAACATGAGACCTCAAAGCCTAATCGTCTAAAGCTTGTTGCAGCATTGGTGGCACCACCACCACTGGTTATAAAAATATCTTCAACTTCAAATTTGTTACCTGCTTTGAAAAGCATATAGTAATTGGTGCTCTGATTCGAGGTCCATTCCATAAAATCAGGTGGTGACATGTTTAAAAAGGTATCTTCAGTCGCGCCGCCAATAGTAAGTATGTTCATTGCATCTTTCAGGTATAAAACTTGATTTTGGCTAAAAGTCTACCTGAGCGTGAGCAGCACCAGCAATAATTTACGCAGAAGTAGGCTTTTAAGGGTAATCTAACCTGCTTTTTTATCGATTTTAATATAATTTCCCATATCATTGATTTTTCAAATAGAAATTAATTATATTTAAGATGTCAAAGAAGGATTAAATTGCCCATAAATACTGTATGAAGCGGTTTCATAATAGTTAGAGATCGGCATATTTTAAGGAGAGAA
>CAYPYR010000064.1:0-5124 GCA_964415095.1 uncultured Pseudomonadota bacterium
TAGCATGATCGTCAACGACGTTTGCTAAGTGATAGGTTGGAAAGCCATCAGACTTGATCAATACTTGATCATCGACGCTATCGGTATTAAACGAAATCTCACCACGGATCACATCATGAAACGTAATAGTTTTATTTGCAGGAATATGCATACGAATCACAAATGGGATGCCTGCTGCTACTTTGGCACTAATTTCTTCTGGTGTAAGCGCTGCACATAATTTATCATATTTTGGCGGCTTTTGTGCTGCTTGCTGCGCTGCACGCATTGACTCAAGGCGCTCGGTGGTACAAAAACATTTGTACGCATAATTTTTAGCTAAAAGCTCTTCAGCCGCTTTTTTATAGAGATCCGTTCGCTCTGATTGAATATAAGGAGCATGTGGCCCACCAACCCCTGGACCCTCATCATAGCGCAAACCGGTCCATTGCAAGGTAGCGATCAAGTTTTCCGTCGCACCGGGGACGTACCGGGACTGGTCAGTATCTTCGATACGTAAGATAAAGGTGCCACCTTGGTGCTTGGCAAAAAGAAAGTTATAGAGGGCTGTTCGCAAGCCACCGACGTGTAAAAAACCGGTTGGGCTTGGTGCAAAGCGCACACGTACTGACATAGAGTTCCTTAGGTAATAATGAGTAAGTTTTTATGCAATTTTAGGTACTTTTCTCATTTTACCATGGGGACTGGCGTGATACAAGGGCATACTCATGCGTTTTCACAAAAAAGATCACAATTCCACACTTTATATAGATCGGCCGCTGATAATTGTTCTCTTTTCAAATGCGACTTATCAATAATTTCTTGCTTTTTTGCTCGAGCTATATTAACAGGAGTGTTTCCATTATTATCCTGAATATTGTTCGTCGATAAACCTTTTTCCTCTTGTAAAAACATTCGAATCATCCCACCACTAGGATGTGCAGCAAGAAGATGCTCGATTGTTTCTCCTTTTCTATTTTGCACCAAGATGAGTTGGTTATCAGGATTAACTGCTCTCATTGGATTATCAGTTTCAACTAAAAATATTAATAATGATAGCGTATGGATGCTTGGATACAAAATTTCTGATCGCTTGTTTGGATCTATATCAAATGTAGTAGGCATGTGACTAATGAGAACATGAGCTGCAGTATTTCCACGATTATCGAGCGCATGGCGCGATGCGCCATACATGATCAATCTTCTGACCGTTTTTCTTAGTCCATACTTTGCTGCTATATGCAAAACTGTTTGGCCATTATCATCTGGAATATTTAAATAATCGACTAATATCGGATTATGTATTAATTCTCGAAATCTATCAGAATTTTTGCTTAATACATTTACCATTTGAGGATTCTCAGATTCATCAACTGCTATATCGCTCATATTCAAAGAATTAGGCTTTCCAAATGCTTCATGACCATTGTTCATAATCCATTCATACTCTTTAAACGCCTTCATCTTTTCATTATCATTCATAAAATCAAAAATTTCTTGAAGTGTATTAATGATATAATCTACTGCTATATCTGAAGGAGTACTTTGTTGTATGAGACTTATGAGAGATCCAACTCCTGCTGTTGAAGAAAGTTTTTCTCGCATCACCATTGATATATTTTCATCAGTGGCATTTAATTGCTCTGCCAATTTTTTTGCAATTCTTCCCAAAATAAAGTTAAATTTTTGGAATTCTTTTATATCTTTATAACCATAGAGATAATAATAAATGCGCTCGCCATGAGAAGAAAGCTCGAGCACCTTTTCTTTGAGTGCATGAAAAATTACTTTTTCATCTTGCGTCGCAATAATACGATGCAGATCTGTTTGCGCAATTAAACTTGCACTCATCATTAATATAAGACTAGCTATAACATATTGCTTCATGAACTACTCCTAAAAGTTATTATTTACTTACCCTAAATGATAGCACGATCTCCATATAAGAAAATAGAGCTAACTGTTCAGGATTGAACCAGATGTTAATTCTAGCTAAATCTTAAATCCGTGTGGATATAAGTGAGACCAAAAAATATAAAAGACTGAGCCAAGTATAAATAATGCGACTCAGTCTTTTGTTAATTAATTATTATTGCTGCGCACAACCATCAAATTTGCCGCTGGCCATTGCTCGACCCACACTTTCCTGCATTTCGCCCATTACACGACGTTGATTTGCAGAACCTGAATTAAGAAAAGAGTTCATTCTCTTGCTTCGATGTTCACTGTCTATTTTTTTCAGTAATGACGCAAATTGTTTTACGCTTGGATCTCCAAGTGATTCTTTATTATTCTTTCTCATTAATATTTGAAGTGGCGTTTCACCATTTTTATCTTCAACATGCAAGCCTGCACCAAAATAGATTAACTTTTCTGCTTTATGAGGCATTGTTTCCGCAACCCAATGTAACACTGTTCTGCGATCTTCCTCGCAAGCAACGTTGAGATAAGCTACTAATCTTGGCTCATGATAAGAATCCTGATTCAAATAATTTCCCAAGCTTGTGCCTTGCTCTTCCAGTCCAAGTTGAAACGATATAGCCGCACACATTGCTTTCTTGCATAAGATATCTTTCTTGTGCCGCGCAAGCCACTTTTCATTCTTCATAGATTTAGCTATTATTGTAAGTGATTTACGCAGCCAATCTACCTCATCACTTAGTTCCACATATTCATCTATTGCGGTAATTAATGATTGCACGCCCGAACTTGATGAGAGTTTTTCACGAATTACAAAAGATATTTGTCCCTCATCTTCGGGACTCAAGATCGGAGCCAATTCATTGGAAACTACACCTAAAGTAGTCCTAAATTTTTCGTAATGTGGTGATAAACTTTCAAAGATTTGTTCGCCATTGCATGCAAATTCTTGTATTTTTTCCTCTAGTACTTTTTTAAATTGATGAGTATCACCAGCTCGAGCGGCACAAATCAACTCTGTTTGCGATGATACACTTGCACTCATCACTAATATAAGACCGGTCAAAAGATATTGTTTCATAAAACTCCTAAAAAGGTTTTTTACACAGTTGTTTTATTTATCGCAGTATTAAGAATTTAAGATTGAACTAGATCTTAATTCTAGCTCAATCTTAAATCTATTAATTACTTATTGATGTACGCATTCAAATTTAGTTGTACTTGATGAAGAAGGGTTTTGTTTTGCTTCCGATTCTTGTAAATAATGACCAATATTTTCTAATGTTTCTCTCTCAGATGTCGGCAATGTACTTATGATTGTTCGTGCTTTATCAGTCGCAATATCAGACGGTGTCTTGCCAGCTTTATCTTTAATTTGTTGAGCCTTTAAACCTCTTGCGTTCAACACATATCGTACAGGAGCACCATGTTTATGTGAGGCAGCATAATGTTCAAATGTTTTTCCTCTATGATCTTGGATTATCGCTAAATCATTATCCGGTTGTTCAGAATGTACACAGATTAAATAATCTAACGTCTTCATACTAGGTGTAAGCTCGTCCGCTATTTGATCTTGAGAACGTCCTTCTTCAAGGAATTCTGGCATATTCTTCATGAATGCATGCAATGGTGTTTCACCATGATCATCTTGAACATCTCTTTTTGCACCATAAAATATTAACTTACTTACTATTTCCGCAAATCCTAATTTTGCAGCTAAATGTAAAGGCGTTCGACCATTTTCATCAGGAGTATTTACATATTCAACTACAAGTGGTTCATGATATATTTCATCATCAGATATAAACTGAGAGAAGATGTGAGAAAGAGCCTCTTCTTTTTGGATTACCTGAAATGCATGCGTTCTCAAAGCATCTTGTTGTACATTCTTCTTGAATTTATTAACCTTTTTATCGTCAGCCATGAACTTATCTATGCTATTTAACGATTCAAGTACAAAGTCCACAGTGTCACCCTCTAGTCCACTACTTTGTATATCACTTTTTAATGATTGAATACCTGAGCGTGATGAAAGTTTCTCGCGTACAACAAATGAAACTTTTAGTTCATCATGTGGATTCAATACAGGGGCTAGTTTTTTTGAAATCTTACCTAATGAAGTAATAAACTTATTATATTGCTTGCTATTTTCACCGCACATAGATTCAAAAATTCGTTCACCATTGCAAGAAAACTCTTGTACTTTTTCATCTAATGCTGCACTCGCTTTTTCTACATCTCCGCTTGCAATAGCACGATGCAAATCAGTTTGAGCCGATAAGCTTACGCTCATCACTAATAAAAGGCCGGTAATAACATATTGTTTCATAGAAAACTCCTACAATATTGGTTTGAAAAATTTGTTTTACAATGCTGAACATTGTACTTTAAAAATATCAGTAAATATATCTATTTTGTAATTTTATATCTGTTAAGAAAAACATTACTCTACCGGTAAGAAGTCATCGCATAGAATTATTTTCCTACTATCATGAAAATTATTACAAGCTTCATCCGATCCTGCAGCAATAAGTTGTTTTTGTGTTAAATTTTCATAATTTCTTATTGCGACATAATCTTCATCAACTTCGTAGGTGCCAACAAAGTTTAAAAAGTGTACGATATGGTAATATTTAGTATATATTGCGTGATTATAATTTATAATATTATCTAGATTATAAACTTCTTCTAATCTCTTGATCACTACTTGTGCAGGTGTATCACCATTCTTATCTTGTATATCCCGTTTTGCTCCCAAGAAAACAAGTAAGCATACCAGATTATTAGAACCAAACATTGCTGCTTTGTGCAAGACCGTTTGGCCATCATTATCTTGTTCATTAAGATAATCCACTAATCGCGGTTCGTGCGAGCGACAATGATTATCAATCGAATGCCCCGTGTATATACTATCAATTTTTTTAATATTAAGTTCATGCATGAATTGCACTTGTATAATAGTTTTTTCTTGTAATTTAAAAAGCTGTCTATTGTCTTTATTCGACATCCACTTGTGGGTTCGTTCTAAAGCATCAAGAAGAAAATCAACTGATTCGCTCTGAAGTTCATTAGTTATGATTACATCAATTAAAAATCTAATCCCATCTCGTCGTGACAGCTGTTCGCGAACGATACCGGCAATGTTGTTGGGATTATTATGAGATATAAGCGGTGCAAGCTCTCGCGAAACTTCACCAAGCGCATCTATAAAACGTGCATATTCTT
>CAYPYR010000065.1:0-1428 GCA_964415095.1 uncultured Pseudomonadota bacterium
ACTTTTTTGTCATAGATCAAAAAATCAATATGTTCGGCAATAAGTGCAGCAGTTGCTTGCAAAATTTCTGGTATCCTAAAATAATTTGCTACCACATAAATAGAAACTACTACATCAATTTCCCGATTTTCTTCATTCAATAATCGCTTTGCCAGTAAATCTTTTATATAGCCACATGCTGCTGATTTTTCTCGCTTATGCACACTATGCTCGCTATGCAAATTAGCACCATTCTGTATCAAATCGCTCAGAGTCTGGTTATGGTCGTTATAATAACTATAGAGCATGAAAATGCTCCAATAAGCTTCGAGTAAATCGTCATGGGGCACATCAATATCATAAAAAAGATCATCATTTATTTTTCTTGTATTTTGCCAATGGTGGTCAAGAGATAATAATGGGCTATATTGTGCAGGAAACGTTACGGCATCACTTGGTGCAACATAATTTTTGCCACTTTCATCCAAACCACAAATTTTTACGGGACATACTTCTGCATGAGCTAATGACAAACCTATAACAATCAACCAAAATAAATGCTTCATGTACTTCATCTGACTACCCGTTCTTTATATAAACTTATTACAGCTTCAAGAGACATATCTTGTGCTGCAAGTTCTTGCCAATTCTTCGGTGCTATTTTTAGTATTAAAAGCTGATTACTCTGTCTTTCATCCGAAACCTCAAGCGTTGCAAAAAAAATCTGAGTATCATCCGGAGAAAAATTGATCGCCGTAATATTTTTATAAGCTTCATCCTCAAAAGAGCAAACAAGTGTGCCACTCATTACATCAAAAATTTTAATTACACCACTGAGATACCCCACAACAATACGTCTACCATCAGTTGAAAAGTTTGCTGCTTTCGGATGGTCATTGATACCCTCAACTACATGTTGCAATGTATGCAACAGAGTGCCATCTGCAGCATGCCAGATCAACACTCTATCAGGGAACATGCCAAATGCTCTTTCTCCATTGGTAGTAAAACCACCATCGTTACAACCGATTATATCGCGCTTAGGCATTTCTAATGCAGCAAGCTTTTGCTTATTGCGTGCATCAATAATAGTGCCTTGGAGTGGTGAATTAGATGTATGATAAAAGCTCAGTGTTTTACTGTTATCAATTGATATGTATTTAAGATCAATCCAACAAATAACTGTTGGCTCACCATGCTGATACCGACCAGTTGCTACTTTCCATGTTGCAATTTCTCGAGTCTGCAGTGAACCAATAATCTGTAAGCCATCAGCAGAAAAACGAGCATTCACGAGATATGTTTCAGGAATTTCGCAAATTTTTTCTCTAGTTTTTAATGAATACACTTCAATTTCTTTATGATTATATGACCCCAATATTACTAATACGTGAGTCCCATCAGGCGAGAATTGTATGCCGTTTGTAGTATAGCCACAATGAATAAATA
>CAYPYR010000065.1:1528-5003 GCA_964415095.1 uncultured Pseudomonadota bacterium
GCTTTCTCAAGATAAGATCTTGTTGGTAACGAAATAGTATAGTCATCACCACAATCACAACATGCGTAGAGCATACCCAAGCAATCTTCGAGATCTTCATGCATGACAGGCACACGCAATAGATAAGTGCGCAATCTTTTCGTGTTACTAATAGATATCGCATGATCGCGTAGATCATCAAAAATTATAGAACAAGATGTATAATCTGAATCAAATTCAAGCGCACGTTCTGATGCAACAAAATAACCATCTTCGGTTATGCCACAAAGTTTGAAAACTTTTTCTTGAGAACATAGAGAAGAACAAAATAACATGACCCACATCAATGTGGTGAATTTTTTGATGCTCATGGGACTACTCGCTTTTTAACAAAAAATTATTTTACGCTGCTCGGCACAAATAATGCTAAAAACTCTTTATTACCAGTCGCACCGAGAATTGGTGAATCAATCACGCCAACCATCTCAAATCCAAACTCATGCATACCCGCTTTCATATCTTCAACCACGCGTGCATGTACTTTAGGATCCGTAATAATCCCTCCGGTACCAATATCAGCCCGTGTTGCTTCAAACTGCGGCTTGATGAGGGTGATAATTTTACCATCCGGTTTAATTAATTTTTTAATCGCGGGCATTACTTTGAGTATTGAAATAAATGAAAGATCAAGCGTCACTAAATCAACCAGTTCGGGAAGCGCGTCAAGATGTCGTAAGTTAGTACGCTCAAGCAAAACCAATCGTGGGTCATTGCGCACTGACTCATGCACTTGGCCATAACCAACATCAACGCCATACACGCGTTTTGCACCGCGCTTAAGTAGACAGCTGGTAAAGCCACCAGTTGAAATACCGGCATCAAGTATCACGAGATCTTGTGGATCTATTTTAAAATGATCAAGTGCTGCTTCAAGCTTAAAGCCTGCACGAGATGCATATTTAAGCTCTTCATATTTCACGGTAATCTCGACATCAACCGCAATAGGCGTGCCCGGCTTGGTAACCGGCACGCCATTTACGAAAACTTTACCTTGCACAATCAAACTTTGAATTTGATTGCGTGAAAGATCTGGATACAATGCTTGTGCTCGCGCATCAAGCCGTTCTTTTTTTATCGCCACGTTTTTTGTACCTTATGCATGAGCCTCAATATTTTGCTCTACTGTATCATTTGCCGCAAATTGTGGTCCATAAGTTTGGGAAAAATGAGCAATTAATGGTGATTGTTTATAAAAATAATGTGCCGCAAGATACGACTCTTCTGCAACAATCTTATCAATCGGCAAAGCAGAAAGCATGCGATCAACTACCTGATTTGAAGTACGCAGGGTTAAATAGCCGTTCGTGCTGCCGGATCGTGTTGCTTCACGAAAATCGGCAAGCGTTTGTACTTTCTTACCATTTACTTCAGTAATAATCGCACCCGGAAATAGAGTACGCGCTTTGCTTGCTTGGGAGTTTTGCAGCACATGTGTGATAATCAAACTTGGCTCAAATTGATGTTCAGGTTCTGCATATTTGAACAGATGTGGAGCATGTTGCAACATTTGCGCCACATGATTAAGTGCAAGTTCCATCACTACCATACCACCAAACACTTCATACTTAACTGGTTCAAATTCTGGATATATTTTTCGCACTGCAGGAAGGTTAGTATGTTCAAGATTAAAGTTAATATCCTTGCGTACACCATTACGATAGAGCACAAAATGAATATTATCACCAACATTGAACCGATTCATCAGTTCAAGGACGGAAACTTTATCTTCTGACCAAGGCACCGATACTTCGCCATAGTTATCAACGGAAAAGCCATCAACCTCCGAGAGCATATCCCCTTCACAGACGCCGATTTTTTCGAGCAAGCTGCCGCGAAACACGCGCGCAACAAACCAACCGCCTTCTGCAGGGTTACCGAGTAAGTTGATAATATCAGCAGTTGAAACATGGAAGATGCCACCAAGAATTGGTTTGCGCAGCACACCCTTAACTTTATATAAATCATTGAGCGCAGATTTTACTTCATTGATAGGAATGATGTACCCAACGTTTTGCGCGCCCACCCAGGCATGTCGTGCTGCATTGATACCAATCACTTCTCCCGCAAGGTTAATTGCAGGACCACCCGAGTTACCAGGGTTGAGTGGCGCAGTTGTTTGAATGAACGCAAACGGTAGTTCTGGCATGCGTTCACGGCCGCTGACTATTCCTTGTGTGCTTTTCAGTGTTTGACCTTGCAGTGGAAATCCAAGGGCAAGCACTTCATGACCACGCACCACTTTGTCTGAGTCACCAAAAGTAACTGCTGGTATGCGCTCGAGCATATTTTTTACGCGCGTTAACTCTTTTTCTTTAAGCGACAATAACGCAAGATCACGTTCAGGACTTACCCCAATCACTTCGACTTCAAATTGCTGTTTACCAAGCGTTGGAATTTGAATATAGATACTAAACGCTTCATCGATAACGTGATAATTGGTAAGAATATGGCCATCTTCGCTGATAAAGAAACCAGTACCACCTGCTTGAGATTGCTCGGGTGTTTTGTAGGGCTCAATCCAATTGAATCGGGCAATATCAGTAGTAATTTGAACAATAGAATCTTTTATCGGACGCTGCACATCTACCCATGATTGTTTTAATGGCGCAGCTACGTGCGTGGTCGCATCTTCTTCTTTTTTTTCATCAACGGTTCTGATTGGCGCTTGCCATTTTTGTTGTGCACGGACGCTGTGCAGCTCAAAAATAAGTCGTTGTTGGTTGGTATAAAACAGATACATTGCATAGCCAAGGATGGCAAAGAGAATCAGTAGAAAACTTGATGATGTGCGTGATTTTTGGTACATACGATCATTCCTTTTTCATGATAATTACTAAAAGATCGAGCTGCTCATGCGTTACTTAGCACATGAGCGATACGATCTAGTATAACTAACTCCCAGACTTGTACAATCGTCTAGTTATTCAGCAACACTTACTTTTGCATGACGAATAACGGTATCACCAAAGGTGTAGCCAGGGCTGAGCACCTTCACCACTTCACCAGCAGCGTATGTTTCATTTGCTGGCTCGACCATGATTGCTTCATGCATATTTGGATCGAAAGTTTTACCGACTTCGATTTGTTTGACCCCAAGGTTGGCAAGTTTTTTTTGCACGTTTTTTTGAATGATCTTAAATCCTTCAATAAACTTGAGTGCTTCTTGCGAAGAAACTTGTTCACTTGCTTTGATCGCTAAATCAAGTTCATCGATTAATGGCAAAAAAGTCTCGATTATGGGAATTTGTGCCGAGCGGGTCCAACTCATACGCTCTTTTTCCATGCGACGAGTGGAGTTTGAGAAGTCAGCACTTACGCGGAGATATTGTTCTTTCCAATAATTTGAGTCTTGCGTGCTGGTCTCTTCTGGTTTCGTTTCTTGAGTTACTTCTTGTTCGAATGACTCATTATTTAAATTTTCATTTTCATAGTTCAT
>CAYPYR010000066.1:0-2450 GCA_964415095.1 uncultured Pseudomonadota bacterium
GTTCCGCATCTTCCTGGGGTATGCTCATGTGTTTAAAACTATTAAAAGAAGATAGTGGTTCGTTTTGAATCAAAGATCCAAATTCATCAAACGATGAAATGGCCAATCTTATCGCTTCATGGACACCAGGATCATCAGTACGTGAGGTTAAGCTACAAAGAATAAGTGGCGGTTTTGCTGGATAAAATTGAGAAAAATCACCGGTGATTAATAATACAACAATCATTGGAATCAAAACAACGTATAACTTTTTAGATGTGGCCATCGATCTACTACCTTTTTTTAATATGATCAATAATATTTGTTTTAAAATATAGTGGTATAATCAAAATAACAAACTAATTAATATCTTGCTCATGCTTTGTTTCTATATCAAGCTCACTATATGTTTCATTGTTATCTCTTCTGGCATTTGTTGCCAATGTTGGGGCATTAGTGTCCATACTCTTATGGTAGTATCATCTGATGCTGAAACTATTTGTGTCCCATTAGGTGAGAAAAATGCTGTGTTAACATTTGCCAGATGATCCGATAATGTTACCAATGTTGTGCCGGTTTCTGCTTGCCATATTTTTATGGTATGATCATCTGATGCTGAAACTATATATGATCCATCGGGTGAAAATGATGCCACATTGACTGCACCAGTATGCCCCAGTAGGACCAACTGTGTTCTACCAGTTTTTATATCTACTATGTTTATATATACTGCCTGCATCATCTTATTTTCTGATGCTACAATCAGTTGTTCTTCATTCGTTGAAAATAGAGCACTATTAATTTTAGAAAAAAATCTAATCTCATGTAATTGTTTACAGCGCTCAATATCCCATATTGTTATATCAGTAATTGATGTAATTATCAGAAAATTTCCGCTGGGTGAAAAAGACATAGATCGGACGAACGATTGTAATAATGCTGATTTAGGCAAATAATCATATATATTCACGCGGTATGCTTTACCTGTTTCTTTTTCCCATATTCTCATCATTCCATCAGGTGAACCGGCAATTATGAGCAGACCGTCAGTAGAAAATTGAATAGTGTTAATTGCATCAGTCTCTGCGTTCAATGTATGCAACATTGCTCAAGTTTTTGCATCCCATATTCTTATGGTTTGATCTTTTGACACAGAAACAATCTGTGATCCATCTGTTGAAAAAGATGCTGCATAAACCGCATCGGTATGCTCTTCTAGTATTTTGCAGGATAGAGGATCACCATCAGGATTTATTATTTGCAGTAAATGCCAACGCACTTGTTGTAATAATTCTTCTGAGAATCCACATTCCGCTATATAAAAATCAATTACAATATCATCTATAAGACCGTACTCTACCATAAAATAAATATGGTCTGCAATGAGTGATGCACACGCGTTTGTAATTTCAAGCATGTGAAAATAATCTGCAAACGTATATAGAGCAACCCAATATACCTGTTGAGAAACATGCATCATATGTCTTACATGCTCTGCTTGTTTTGCTATATATGACCTGATTCTATCAAAAGCTTTTGGTCGCTCATAAAGAGAACAATGTAAATTGTCTTCTTCAAAATTTAAAGGGTTTTCTTCGTAGAAATAAACAGCATATTCATAGATAGCTGCTAAACTCAATTCAATATATGCATGGGGTATAGCAATATGATGCCAATTATTCTGTAACTTGGGATCGTCTTTTTGTAATGAACCGTGCAAGAACCTAGCATAATTGGGGGAAACTTCTATTTTTTCTTCTTCAGATATATAACCTGAATTGTCTTTTTTTAGCCCACAAATATATATCGGATCTGCAATTATTGATATTACAACACTATTAATAATAATTAATAAAAATACTACTCTCTTCATTACTATTACTGATTTTTATGCATGATCATTTAATATTCTCCAGTCATTATTTTTTTGATCATGCGCATGAATCATGCCGGTTGCTAAATCAAAATACCAGGCATGCAATACTAATTTACCACTCGCAACACGCTCTTGGATCCAGGGAAAGGTTAATAAATTATTTAATGAATTAACAAGGGCATATTGTTCACACAATATAATTTTTTCATCTAGTGATACATTACCATGTTCGGTTACTACGCGATCATACGCTGGACGCGCAAGCTCCATCCATTTAGCAATAAAATGAAACGGCTTTTTATCAAGCATCCATTGTGTACTATTTAGTAATGCTTGAATACCACCACATTGTGAATGACCAAACACTATAATATGTTCAACCGCAAGAAAGCAGGTGCCAAATTCAAGTGCAGCACTAATACCATGAAAGGTGTCATTGGCTTCGCACGGCGGCACAAGATTTGCAACGTTACGGATCACAAATAAATCACCGGGCTGGCAGTTAAAAATCATAGCCGGGTCAACGCGCGAATCAGAGCAGGCAACAACCATGGTTTTCGGTTTTTGACCATGTAATACCAATTCGTCAAACACC
>CAYPYR010000066.1:2550-4906 GCA_964415095.1 uncultured Pseudomonadota bacterium
AATAAAAGAAAGTAGTAATTATGAAGCGCACCATTAAATCTATAATGCTTGCATGTATTTTTGCAAACTTTGCTATCTTTGCTCAATGCCCCTACACCACCGTTGATGAGGTTGGTAATTTAGTAAAAATACCAAGTGGCGAAGGGGATGGTAACTATACTACACAAAATGCACCACGTGGCGTTGCCTTCACACCGAGTGGATTATTTGTTGGTACCGCAAACCAACTCAGTGATAGCATTACCATGTTCTCAGTTGATCTTACCACCGGCATACTGACGCTAGTTGGTTCCTTTACAACTGGCCCTCAACCATACGCAATCGCTTTTTCTCCCAATGGATTATTTGTCGCAACAGCAAACTTTGGTGATGGCACCGTAAAAGTATTTGCCGTTGATCCAGCGACCGGACAACTTACTTCGATTGTTGATGAGTATAATAATGACATATCAATCGCGAATACTGGAACAAATCCAGTTGACTTAAGCTACTCGCCAAATGGTTTTTATCTTACCGTCGTTAATAATGGTAGTAATAATTTGAGTGTATTTTCCGTTGATCAAGTTACCGGACAACTCACACCGCTGGTTGATCAATATGGTAATGATCTTTCCACCGTTCCCGTTGGCAACAGCCCTGCTGCACTTGCCTATCATCCACTTGGCGAACAACTTTCCGTAGTTAATTCACTCGATAATACCTTAAGTTTATTTAACGTAAATACCAATACTGGCGGACTTGAGTTTAATAGCAACTTTGCAACCGGCGCAACTCCGAGTGATGTTGATTACTCATGTTCTGGTGCTATGCTTGGGGTAACCAACCAAAGTGCTGATACTGTGCGTATTTATTCAGTAGCTGCTGGCACGGGATTGTTAACAGAAATAGGTGATTTTACAGCAGGAACAGCACCAGTTGCATTGAGCTTTGCAACCAACGAACTTTTTCTCGCGATCACTAACAATTCCGGCAGTGTTACCATGTACCAAGTGAACGTAACGCTGCAAATCGTTGCTAAAAAATCGAGCACATTCCCTAATGGTAATTTCCCCGTTGGGACTACACCGTTTGCCGGCGTTTTTTCACCTGATTCTGAATATTTTATTGTAGCAAACACGGGTGATAGTGACCTTACCATGTTTAGAGTATTGAACGATATTTGTGGCACGATTGAAAAAATATCACCACCCTATAGCATAGACTTTCCGACTGATTCTACCGGACCAAAAGCTGCAACCTTTTCACCAACATTAAGTTTTATTGGTATTGCAAATACGACTGATGTTTCTATGTATAGCATGAATGGCAACACTGGATTTATTACTAAAATTCCAAATCCAGCTGATGTGAGTGGCAACTATCCTGCGGGAAACTCACCGCGTTTTGTTGCCTTTGCACCAAATGGTCGCTTTGTAATCTTTTCAAGCCAATCACCATCTTCAAATCATCTCAATCTTTTTTCGCTTGATAAAGCTACGGGGATATTAAGTCCAACACCAATTCAAACATTGGATGGCGGTTCGGTTGCTGCAGAGGAAGTGAAGTATTCCCCAAATGGTAGATTTGTTGCATTTGGATATTCAGCAATAAGCTCCGATGTAACCATGTGTACCGTCGATAATGCTACTGGATTTCTCACTAAGGTTATTGGACCTACAGGAAGCGGTAACTTCACTTCTGGTCAAACCGATACACGTGGAGTTTCATTCTCGCCCGATGGTCATTTTCTTGCCGTAGCAAACTCAGTAGATGACACGGTATCACTCTTTTCAGTTGATCAAGAAACCGGATTTCTTACGAATATTCAAGTCATCAGTACGGGAACACCTACGCAACGTCCAGTAACATCCGCTTATTCTTGTGATGGTCAATTTCTTGCGGTTGCCAATTCAACCGGTAACAATATCGGCATGTTCTCTGTTGATCCAACAACCGGAATGCTCACTTTTATCAATAATTTCAGCACAGGACTCGGCTTTAATCCTGAATCGATCGCATTTCATCCATCAGGACGTTTTGTTGTAGTAGTCGCACCAACAGCTGGCATGAACGTAAAAGTATTCTCAATAGATCTCACTACCGGAACATTAACCTTGGTAGAACAAGATCTTGCCGGCGCTACCGCACTAGGTCTTGCGCTTAACTGCAACTGTGGTGGTCGATTTATGGGCGTGTCGAATCGTGGTGCTGATACTATTTCGATGTTTGAATTTACTGGCGGTATCACGCAAGGAGATGCGCCATTTAGTCAATTTGTTGAACCGGGAAGCTTTTTAGCGTGGCAGGTTCGTGCTAATATTCCAGCACAAGATATTAGGGTAAGTTAAAATTTGATTAGATAAAAAACTCCGTTTGC
>CAYPYR010000067.1:0-1868 GCA_964415095.1 uncultured Pseudomonadota bacterium
TTTTCTTTTGTGTGACTTTCTATGCTTGACTTGATGATTATTAATCTTTTCTAGTAATGACAAAATTCTTATATCATCGTGTGCATCTTTAACATGATTGTGCAAAAATTTATCTTGAACTAACAGCCAATTACCATTTATGCGCCATTTATCAAATCTGCTACATAATAATTTCCCAGCAGGAAGTTGGCACCATTTCAGATTTTTATCAAATTTCAACAGGACATAACTAATAAAATTCGCTATGTCCTTTATCGTGTAGTCTTCACGCTTCATTCTTATGGGCACTAATGTTGCAAGGCGTTCTGCAAATTTTCCATATTCTTTAGCAACAAAATTGCTATCATGATATAAATTTTCTTCACAAATTAAGTCTTCATCACGCGTCAAATCTTGCTCTCCACGTCGCCTTTTATATTTAGACTCCTCAACAGAAGCTACTTCATCCAATTTACGTTTTTTGGGTATAGATCGTTTTTTACAATTAATAATTTTATCAAGCAATAATAAAAGCCGTGAATCCTCGTCAGTAGATTGACCATGTTTATCCGCAAATTTAGTTTTAATATCTATCCAGCAACCATTGGTTAACCATCGCATTAATCTCCGGTGATTTTTACTTTCTTTGAGGTAATCCCACGACTCATTTGTATCAATTTTGTGAAGCACATCAACAATAAAATCTAATGTCTCTTTCTCAGAATTTTTTGCTCTCTCAGGCACAAAAGGTAAAAGTTTTAGCGCAAATTTGTTATAGATGATTTCATCTGATAGCTCAGCATCTTCAAATTGTGGGAACTCCCCTAGCTCGTCAAAAAAGCCAGTTGCATCATCCATACCAATAACCCTGATAAAGCTACAATGAATGGCCAAAACGCTGAGGAGAAGTAAATTCTTCGAATAATTCATGTGTATCATTAGTTGTATTTTTTATTTGTTTTTCTTATTGAATAACCATTGATTTTATCAAGCAAGTCTAAAATTTTCGTATCTTCTTTGGATCGCTCATGTTCGGTTGCTTTAAGAATTTGAGTTTGTAATGTTTTAAAATGCCCCCTGCTACGCCAATTATAAAATCTACTATATACGAACACTCGTTCAGAAAGCTCATTCCATTCAATACCTTTATCAAATTTATACAGTAGATATCTGAGAAATTTCTCTATATCTTCTCTGCTGCGCCCTTTACCTTTTCTATCCGGTACAAAATTCATAAGTTTTTTTGCTAACATTCCATATTCCGAGGAAGCATCACAACTCAATAAAGTTTTACCGGTTTCATGAGCTGCAGCTTCTTCAAACATTGCTAATTGTCTATATTCGTTTTCTTCATCTAATAAAGTAGATTGCCCTCCCTTGAGGTCTTTATGCGGTTGTTCGTAACCATTAATTGCCAAAATAAGATCGAATTCATCAAATGATGGCTTTTCAAGCATTACATTGGTGTTAGTAAGGATATCTAATTTTTTAGTTTTTCGATTTGTATAATTTATAATTTTATAGAGTAATACGAGAAGCTTTACATCTTTTTGAGAAAAAAGGTCACATGAGACACGAAACTTTTTTAACATCTCATGCCACCAACCATCTGACAACAAGCGCAGAAACTTACGATACACTGTTTGTTGATCTTTGCTAAAATTTTTCAACGCATCGTTATCAAATCTCTGAAAAACATTAGCAATAAAATCACATTCTGATTCAGATGGGATTTTTGTTTGATGTGGTATACAATTTCGCTTATACAGCAAACGAGAAAAATCTTGATATAACTGATCATTAGTTGGTTCAATGTCTTCTTGATTAATATCGTTTGGATCAATATTGCCTTCATACACGAATAATTTAGACAATGTGGGATCTTCATC
>CAYPYR010000067.1:1968-4852 GCA_964415095.1 uncultured Pseudomonadota bacterium
TCATTGAAGTTATCCTCGTGCTGAGAGAACGTTGCTAACTCAAACCACACTGGATCATCTCCGGTAGCAAACATCGTAGAAATGCATCCAAATGCAAACAAACTGATCAAAAATATTTTATTCATGTATATTTCTATTGTTTTCAAAAAATAATTATTGTGTTTGTTTTTGAATATTAATGTAGCACAGAATAAGATGCAAACAATATTTGCATTTAGCCATCCATAGGCTTTCGTTGATGAAAATTTTTAATATCTTCAAGTAATAACAAAATCTTTTTTTCATCTTCTGTTGCTGAATGCTCATCATTAGTTACATGCGCATCAAATTGTTCATATATTTCGTTCCAGGTAATTTTTCTTTGCTCTGTTTTATTTTTATGCCATTCACAAAATGTGCGATATAGCTTGGTGCCTCCAGGTATGTTTTCCCAACGAATTGATTTACCCTCATCAAATTTCCATAATATGTGACTAATGAAATCTATCCGACTTTTTGCAGCTGACGTCGCTTCGGACTGCAATATTTTGACTACAGCCATGAGTTGTTCTGCTAATACTTTATGTTTTTTTATATCGATAGTTATCGATTCTTCCGGCATTGCCAAGTATAGCGGCTCTCGCTCGGATGAATCTGGTAACAAAATGGTATTCAGCAATTTTTGAGAATCGGCTTGCGCAGCTTGATCGGTCTGCACTGTTTGATTTGAAAAAATAGATGGTGGTCTCATGAGCACAAATTTTGGTTGCGCAGACTCAAATGAAGCTGCGCGTTGAATCTTAAAATTATTTTTCGTCAATTCATTTTTTTTCTTTATAATTTTTTCCACTAATGACCAATCTGATTCAGAAACAAAATCATGTGCAGAAGAATCGATCGTTTTCTTTCGCAAAGCTGCCTTTTCTATCATCCCCCAATAGCCATTTTTAGCCCACGTTTTAAATCTGTCTTTTAATCCTTTGCTGAGCCCTCGCCAATCATTAGCATCCAACTTGCAGAGCACAATACTAATAAACACTGACTCCTTCATGTGTTTTCCGGAAGTATTTCTTTTTGGTACAGATTGAGCCAATTTCTCTCCTAATGCTTTATACCTTTCTGGTACATCACTCGGCTCTTCTGGTTGTTTGTTTGATAACTTATCGTGCTCTTGTTCGTGAAATTGAAATAGCGGTTGTTGTGTACTCTCATTGGTGAACCGAGGCAAAGGTGTCATTAACGTTGTATCTAAGGGAGCGTTTATATTTGTAGACGCAAGGTCATAAGTCAACGGCGGTGTTTCTGTTTGAATACCTACCGATGTCGTCATTTGAGTAGGCACTGATTGCTTAGTTGACTCTTCTAACTCGCGGACAAGAAATTCAATGAGCGACTCTTCTTCAACTCTTGCTAGATCTTCTGTCAGTGCTGTCATTTGAGTAGATATAAATGAGGTAAATTCAACGTCTAAATTCGGTGCTTGTCCCATGCTATCGTCACTTGAAGTTAAATTATGTTCTTTATAATTAACAATTTTTTTAAGTAACGATAATGTCCATCCAATATTGTTATTACTTGAAGAAGGCTTTTCTTTTAATCCATTATATATTTTTTCCCAGGTACCATCGTCTGTCCATCGCTCAAATCTTTTCGCCAATAATGCTGGTTTGTGTTGCCCTATCCAAGTATTCGTATCAAATTTCCAAAGAACAATGCTAATAAAATCTGATGCGGACATCTTTTTAAGAGATGTTTTCCGTAACTGAGCTAATTTAGCAAGCTCCTCGCCCCAATATTTATATTCAGGTGGCACTGCATTTATCTCAATTGATGGTGTATCTGTCGATTGCGCAGTGGATGCTTCTAACTCTTTCTCGAGAAATTCAAGAAGCGATTGCTCATCAATCATACTTGTTAATGTATCATTTGGTGGCAAATCTATTGTCGGACTTGGCAGCTGACTATAACGTATACTTGTATCAGTACTTGCTCTTAACGGCATTAACGATTGTTGATTGTTACCCGATTCTTGTTCAAAAAATAGTAGCTCTTGTCCTGAAGAATGTGGCACAAGAGTTCCGAAATCTTGATAATCTTCGCGAATTTCCTGACGTGTGAATATAGATGTAGTTGCATGACTAGAGGGGAATGATGGAAATTCTAAACCTAAGTTTGAGGCAGACTCAATGTTATGACCTCGCCTTGAGAAAAATTTTTTATAGTTTAAAATTTTTTTAAGTATAGGTAACTCCCAGGCAGTATCATTATTATTACTTGAAGAAGACTCATTCAATGTATCATGCAGAGTCTTCCAAGTGCCTAAACGAATCCAGTCATTAAATCTGCGTTGCAACATAAATTTTTTTGACCACTCTTCCCAGGTATTTGTATCAAATCCACAAAGCACTACACTAATGAAATCATGCAGTGGTAGCTCGTTAGGATGCGCAACTTTTTTTTTGGGTAATAATTGCGCAAGGTTTGATCCTGCATTTTTATACTTTTGTGGTATAGATTCAATCGTTAAATCTGATCTGTGTAATGGTATAGGGTTTGTATCAATCGGTTCTTGATCGTAAAATACAAATATGTCTTCAGCGGTGTTTGCAATGAGATTGTTCACAACCTGCAATGCCTCTTCACTCGATGAAGAAAGTTCCATCATCGTTGTAGGTTGAGGATCAATAACTTTATTCATTAATTTGTCATATGCAAGTATCTTTTTAAGCAATGACAAAAGCTTTGTATCTTCACTGGATAATCGCTCACACTTCGAAAATTTGTGATATAAACTATACCAGATACCCTCTTGAAGCCATTGCTGAAATTTTTCATAAATCGCAAAACAATTCTGAAAATTCCATGGTTCATCTTTATCAAATTTTTTTAAAACACTACTGATAAA
>CAYPYR010000068.1:0-4692 GCA_964415095.1 uncultured Pseudomonadota bacterium
TGTGGCGGGAATTCAATTAGCTTCAGCTAAAGAAATAGCTGAAACTATTGAGAATGCTGTGTTGCAGCGATTTAGTGAGCAAGAACGAAATCAAATTGCAAGTTTACTTGTTCAGAAAAAGAGTGGTGCATTTTCAGGTTACGTTTATTATCGCAGAGCATTAACGGATACAGAATATCAGCCGTTGACTTCTCACTATGCGCTTGTGGGCGAAAGCTTTTTGGATATGCTATCAGATCTAGGTTCTGCCTTTGATGCTGCCGATGATATGCTTTACAAGATTGTACATAAAACAAGTAATGAAGTAATTGGCACAACAACTGAATGGTCAAGGCTTGCTTTTAGTAATGATGAAACTTGGTTTGTACAGTTGATAAAAAAATCTCATGGGCATTATGAAGAGCATATTGAAGTAATGGACATCAATTCTGCTACTCGAGAAAAAATTTCTATTGCCTATCCGGCGAGCTGGATTAACGTGAACAATCTAGCATTTACTCATGATAATAACTATCTGATTATTGCTACTCATGTAGGTAACGTTCCTCAAATATATGTATATGATCTGCTTCAAAGAAAATATTGTGACGTTAATGAAAATTCTTATGGAGCATCATTGTTAGGTTTAAATCAGATAATAAGTTCAGAAAATTTTGAGTATGAAGAACCTTCATGGGATTCACCGGGTAGTTCTTTATTCAAAGTTACGACTAGTCCTTGCGGACGGTATCTTGCTTGTATGATTGCTCAAGCATCGGGATTGAATACCGGTGTGCGTTTATGTATCTATCACATCGATGAAAATCGCTTGCAGCAGATCTTTCATTTTGATTATGCCGATATTGACAAATTACCAGTACCAAGCCAGGAGATTCGTAAGAAATTTACTCCGAAAAGAGTAAATTGTTGTTTTAGCGATGATGGGAATTTTGTGGCATTACGATGCTTATTCGGTATATACGATTATGCTCCTATGAGGTTAGACGTTGATGATCGTTATAAACCAGCTACCGTTGCAATATTCGAGTCAGCAAGTGGTGAATGCGATTTTCTAGCTAAAATCGATGAGCGAAAAACGCCTATTGACACCTTAAAGCTTAATAATCATGGTTCGATGCTTGTAGCAAATGTTGAAGATAACAAGTCATTGGTGTGGGAGCATATTAATATTGCTGCAATCGAGCAAGACAATTTTGATCTGAATAAAGCACTCTTTGTGTATATGCTTGCAAAATGGCCATTAGAAGAGAATATTGATTTTTCTCAGTACCAAACTTTAATAGAACAATTTAAGAAATTTGCTCCTGTGTCCCAACTATTGCTGCAACAAAAATATAATATTGTATTATCACAATCGTACTTAAAACGATTATGGAATAATGCGTCATGCACAATAATGTAGTTGCGTAACTTTAGAAATAAATTGTGCATTGCATCTCCTGGTAGTCATGGTCGACTTTATAATGCACATAGTGCGCAATATGTTCGCAAAGTTAATTCATTTATTAGATCGCTTGCTTGATGATATGCTTCTAAATTCTGTTAAGACTTGCTACAGTATTTCAGGTTTGTAAGTAAAAATTCGTTTATATTGACTAGGAGTAAAGGTATGGTTCACCTAAAACAAAATATAATGTATAGCATGATGCTATTATTAAGTAGTATTCAAATGAATGTTGTACGATCAGATGTCCAGCAAGCGGTTGATATACTACTTGATGCTACTGCAGGAGAAATTGCTGATGCTCTTAGTGGAAATTCAAATAAATTGCATGATGTGCTACAGGTTCTAACTAGTGAAGAGCAAAATCAAGTTGCCCAAAGTATCAAAGAACAACATGGCGAACTATTTTCTGGCTATATTCAATCTTGTCGACCACTTGTTGAAGAAGACAAAATACACTTTTCAAGGTTCAGACTAAAACTTGTACGTGATGGCATGATTTATAAATCACCACATTGGGCTCCTTATAGTCTTATAAGAAATGAGACTGGCGAGGAAATTTATACATCGGCTGGTTGGTGTAGATGCGCGTTTAGTAATGATGAATCATTAGTTGCTCATTATATACTTGAGTTTCAATCTTCCCAAATAATAGTATTTAATACCAATACGAAAGAGAAAAAAGAAATTTCTCATCCACAGGAGAAAGAAGGTTTTGCAGTAGGTAGTTATGCATTTACTGCTGATAATCGTTATTTAATTATTACCTCATGTTTGTATGAAATACCACAAATTTATGTTTATGATTTACATAAAGAGCAATATTGTGATGCTTGCGAAGATTCTTTCGGCGGATCAATACTTGCGCTGAATGAATCTTTTAAAGAAGTTTTATGGAAAGATAGTAGATTTAAAGCAACTACTAGCCCTTGTGGAAACTATATTTCTTTTTTAGTGGAAACAAAAGTTGACGACGATAATTACAATCGAAATGCTCTATTATATCTTTATTACGTAGCTGACCATCGTCTTGAGCAGGTTTTTAATTTTGATTATCCTGCTATTGATAGCTTACCTCTTTCTGAGCATGCGGAAAGAAAGGTGTATTCGCCAGAAATATTAGAGAGTTGTTTCAGCAATGATGGACAAACAGTTGCAGTGCAATGTCAATTTAGAATTGACGATAAGAGGTCTGGTTATACTGGTAGAGATGATCGTTTTAAGCCAACTATTATTGCGCTATTTGAATCGGCATCAGGTAAATGTTGCTTTAAGACTGAAATTGATGGAAAGAAGCTATATATTGCATCATTAGAACTCAATGAAGATGGTAGGGTGCTCGTAGCAAACAGTGAAAAAAAAAATCCGATTGTTTGGCAATATTTAAACTGTCTTGATTTAGAAGAAGTAGATATGGTTAAAGCGCTTTTTGTCTATATGCTTTCAAAATGCCATACCGAAGTAAAGACAGTTGATCTTACTGGAAATTCTGAGTTAACTGCACTATTAAAATTATTTACACCAGAATCTCAATTGTTACTCCAGCAAACATATAATATTATGTTACCTAAATCCTATCTTAAACGATTATGGAATAGTATTAGATGTGTAATAATGTAATTACGTAATGTATATAAGCCGGTAGCATTTTTTATAAGCTGCCGGCTTTTTTTATGAAGCAAATAATAATATGAGGAAGAGGAAATGTTGCAGATAAAACGAACTGTTTTTTATAAGCTGGGTTTAATATTTTTAGGGAGCATTCAAACGCACATTGTACGCTCAGACGTGCAAGAAGCAGTGTCTGCAATTGAAGCTGCGACTGTCGAAGATATTATTGATGTGGTTGTTAAAAATACAAATCATTTGACTGAAATTTTAAAAAAACTTAATGGTGATGAACGAAAAAAAGTTGGGCAAACTATTAGAACCCAGCATAGCAATATGTTTTCTGGTTATTTTTATCATAACCAATTAAGTGATTCTGAATACGCATCGCTTATCTCGCGCTTCAAAATAGTTTCTGCGGAAAATAGATTAAAAACCTATATGTATCCACTATCAGTTCTTTATAATGTCGTGGATATAACAACTAATAAAATAATTGATCAATCGTACGGTTGGTATACCTATGCATTTAGTCATGATGAATCACTGGTGGTTCATGAACTACATGAATCAAATAATCCCATGATTGTTGTTATCAATACCAAATCCAATACTAAATGGAAAATATCATATCCAAAGTCAAAGTTTTTGGTAAATAATTTTGCATTTACTGCTGATAATCGTTACTTGATAATTACGTCGCGTTGTTATGATAATCAAATGTATGTATATGATTTAGAAGAGCAGGAATATTGTAAGGCCGATGAAGATTCCTTTGGTGCTAGTCTATTGGCTCTTAACAATGCTTTTTTAGCAACAAATGCAGCAGGAAATGAAATATTGTCCAAAATACATGCTACTACTAGCCCTTGTGGACGTTATATCTTGTTGATGGTTGAAAATCAAATAGATGATATTAATAGTGATATTTGGTTATATCTGTATTCTACCCAAAAAAATCCTTTGAAAGTAGTGAGCATTATTCAGCATCCAAATATTGACAGACTACCATCAGTAGATTATTCAGACTTACAACTAAATTTTTCAATACATAAGGTATGCAAGCCGGGAAAATTAAGTGGCACATTTAGTAGTGATGGAAACTTTTTTGCAATTCGATGTCAGTTTAATGTAGAAGAGCATTTGAACGAATCAGCCATGGTGCTGGATGAGCGTTATAAGCCATCTATAATTTCTATATTCGAATCAGCATCTGGAAAATCTTGTTTTGAAACACAAATTAATGAATGCGAAAAACCGATTGCTTTCTTTAAGCTTAACGACGATGGTTCCAAGCTCGTAGCTAATATTGAAGATGAAAAACAAATGATCTGGGAATTTCTGAATTTGCAAGATAGGGAGCCAGATTTAAGTTTGGATAAAACTCTTTTGGTCTATATGTTTGCTAAGTGGTACGACGAATCTGGCTGTATTAAATTGCATACCGTTGATACATTATTTATTTATTTAGAAGAATGGTTTAGACCAATATCACAATCATTTATTAAACAAAAATATAATATTAAACCAATGACGCATTATAGTCGTTTTATGGAAAATATGTCTTCGTGTACTATATTATAGCTTTATAGATTTAAAAAATAATGGCACCATGAAAAATACTGATCATGGTGCCTATT
>CAYPYR010000069.1:0-4610 GCA_964415095.1 uncultured Pseudomonadota bacterium
CGCTACACATTTCTTCAGGAATTTGATTACGAATATTTTGAAAACGTCGATCAAGCTCGAGTTCCTGCGTTTGTTGCCGAAGCGACTTGACTGCATACAATGAGCTATTAGTCACAGATAACGAAAAGAATAATAATAGATAACAAATATGGGATTGTTTAATGATCATGCGAAGGCTCAGTATATTTTGCTAGTTCGTTTGATAAGAGAAGAAGCGACATTTCGCACATACTAATTTTTTCACGCTGCAGACCAATCTTTGAACTAAGACTACTCTGACTTATCTCTATTTCATTTTTTTTAGCTTGCTTCTCTTTTTTACGATCTTTCTTGGCTTTCAACTTTATTAATTTATTTTCTTTTTTGGTTAATTGAACTTGACGTTCCCGAAGCATATTATTAAATATAGTTAAATAATTATATTTCTGAGCAACCGTCAATGAGCTTGGGCGCAACCCCTTAATAACATTTACTATTACCGTAGTTTTTGCTTTGCCGATAAGTTCATGCTCAATCTCTAGAATATCAAAACATGCTTCATCAACACCATGTGACAATGCATCAGTAAAATGCCCCAGTGCAAAAAATAATTGTTGATCATGTACAAGATCATCGCAAATCGAAGAACATACTGATTCATGAAAACCCAATGCACGTAATTGATCAATGTCTTTAATAAAATAGCGCCCTTTTTGGGCGGCATCTAAAAATATATGCCCAATCTTGCAATGAAGTTCATGACGTCCATGTTCGGCGATAATTTTATTATAGCAACCGATTGCTTTGAAAAATTGTTTTTGCTTTATATATAATTCGGCAAGTGATAGTGTCCCCTTGATTGAACCCAATTTTGAAGCTTTTTCATAATATTCAAGCGCTTTTTCTTGATCATAGCGTCCATAAGTCCATACTTTATACATATCCCCTAACTTACAAAGTGCTGGTTGATATTCAGCACGGGCAAGCCGTTCAAGATTTGTTATTGCCTGGACTATTTCAGATTCAAAATCTTCTCGCGCAAAAGCACCTTGCGGCAATAGATTACAACTTTTTTGAAATAAATCTGCATGATTCCAGATTTTATGACGGGATGCAGTTTTAAAATCTTCTGCAGAACCAGTATTAAATGGCGATAGATCAGGACTCTTTTGTGATATACCTGCAGGATCCCAGTCAACAAGAGCAATACGTGACCCTGCAAGACCTGGTCCACCAGCAAGTGAGTAATAATTAAGTAAGAAGAAATAGAGACAATAGAGAAAAAACTGTTTTGATAAAAAATTGTTTGATACGCGATAAATCATTACTTTATACCGTTAGCATAAAAATTTTTAAACTAAATGTTAGTTCAGGATAAATTTTATGAATAAAAAAGCAATCCCTCTTCAATATAATTAATTGTCCCGGTAGACTAAATGATTTAAGATCAATAATAAATTATAAAGAGAACTACAATGGCATCACCCCTCTATTACGTTACCTCAAATCCGGGGAAATTTGATGAAGTCAGGCGCTATCTTGCTCATCACGCTCCAGAAATTAATGTGCTGCAATACGATATTGATATTCCTGAACCGCAAACCCTTGATCAAAAAGCTATTGCACTGCACAAAGCACAATATGCCTGGAATGTACTCAAGCAACCAGTACTCATTGATGATTCTGGCATATATTTTGATGCATACAACCAATTTCCAGGCACACTTACTAAATATGTGTTTGAAGGAATCGGTTTTGATGGTATCTTTGCATTAACCGAAAAAAATAATCGTGCAACATTCAAACTCACGTTAATATATTGCCACGGTCAAGATCAGTTTGAAATCTTTGAAGGTACGTGCCACGGGCTCATAAAAGATGCTCCTACTCGCGAATTTCCGCAGGGACTTCCTTGGGATGCAATATTTTATCCCGAAGGTGCTCAAATGACGTACGCCCAGCTGCGACATGATCCAGCAGCAATGCATTATTTTTATCGCATCCGCGCATTCGATAAATTTATTTCATGGTATAATACCACAAAAAAGCTTGAGGATTAAATCTTGAATGCATAGTTGTACATACTATCTGGTTTAGAACCAATCCTAAGTTACATTGGTCAAAAAAAACGAGATTTTATATTTTCTATTAGTTGCAATCATCTCATAGATTTTATAATTGCTGATGCTTTTTATACGTAAAATATTTACTATTTTTTTGTTTGCCTCGCATCATACAAATCACTAGACTAGTAATTACCGTCCAAATGTTGCTCCTCGTCTTGAGCAATTTGCAATCCTCATCCGCAACAGGTGCTGCGCGTATAATACAGGGTTGTTGTATACCATGTGTGGAAGCTAAAGGAGCGTATATCATGCATATACATGATACGGTATTGTGTCATGTAATAAGGCACTTTTATTAAAAAAATAACAGCTAAATTGAAAACAATTTATATCTAAAGAAAGGATGCTCATGACCTATCGCACGGTATCAAATATTACCACCAACCCAACTAATGCACATCTGGGCGTAAAGAAACGCAATAATGGGCAAGAAGCTTTTGATATAAGTAAGATTCTTGCATGTATCGAACGCGTGTGTAAAAATTTAGTTTCAGTATCACCAACACTCATTCTTGAAGAAACATTAAAAAATATCTTTGATGGTATTTCAAGCATGGATATAGAAAAAGCGCTCATTCTTGCAACGATTCCCTTCATTGAAAAAGATCCGATGTACAATACGGTTGCAACACGTCTTATGTTGCAAAAAACCTATAAAGAAGTAATGGGATCATCAATCGCGCATGAACATGATTTACCAGCACAATATCGCGCATCATTTATAAAAAATATTCATCGTGGTATTGCTGAAAATTTATTTGATAAACGCATGGCTGATTTTGATCTTAATGCACTTTCACATGCACTCGTCATGGAACGTGATGATCTTTTTGCATTTATGGGCATTCAAACATTGCATGAGCGTTATTTTATGCGCAGTGGCACTGATCGCATCGAATTACCACAATCATTTTGGATGCGCGTTGCTATGGGTCTTGCCATTGAAGAAACCGATAAAAACTATTGGGCAATCGCGTTTTATGAAGTGCTCTCAACCATGCGCTATACCTCTGGTACACCGACATTATTTCATGCCGGTACCACTCATCCACAACTTTCTTCCTGCTACCTAACTACCGTTGAAGATGACCTCATGCATATCTTTAAATGCTTGGGTGATAATGCACAACTTTCAAAGTGGTCAGGCGGTGTGGCAAACGATTGGACCAATCTGCGTGCAACCAACGCAACCATTAAGAGTATTAACGTACCCAGCCAAGGCGTAATCCCATTCTTGCGCATAGCAAATGACGTCACGGCGGCAATCAGTCGTAGTGGTAGTCGTCGCGGTGCAACCGTTGCTTATTTAGAAACATGGCATTTGGATATAGAAGATTTTCTTGATCTGCGCAAAAACACGGGCGATGAACGTCGTCGTACCCATGACATGAATACTGCTAACTGGATTCCTGATCTTTTCATGAAACGTGTTTTAGAAAACGGTACGTGGACCATGTTCTCACCAAGCGATGTTCTTGATCTGCATCATATCTATGGTCGCGAATTTGAAAAACGTTATTGTGCCTATGAAGAAGATGTGCGCATGGGCAAGATACAGGTATTCAAACAAATGCCAGCCGCACAGCTCTGGAAAAAAATGCTCACACGTCTGTTTGAAACCGGTCATCCATGGATTACGTTTAAAGATGCCGCTAACGTGCGATCCCCGCAAGATCATTGTGGCGTGATTCATAGTTCAAATCTCTGCACCGAGATCATGCTCAACACCTCGGCTACCGAAACAGCAGTATGTAACCTTGGTTCAATCAATCTTGGTAATCATATCATCGATGGCGCACTTGATAAAAAGTCACTGCAAGAAACGATTGTCATTGCAGTGCGGATGCTTGATAACGTCATTGATATTAATTTTTATCCGACTAAAGAAGCGTATGATTCTAATATCGTACATCGTCCAATTGGGCTTGGCATCATGGGACTGCAAGATGCGTTCTTTAAACTTGATTATGCGTTTGATGATAAATGCACCCTCGAGTTTGCTGATCAAACCATGGAATTTATTTCATACCATACCATTTTAGCATCATCAGTGCTTGCTAAAGAACGTGGCGCTTACAAGAGCTATGCTGGTTCAAAATGGTCACGCAATTTGTTCCCGATTGACACGCTTGATCTTCTTGAAGAACAACGCGGCATGAAAATAACCGTAAACCGTAATCAAAGTATGGATTGGACACCGGTACGCGAGCACGTAAAGCAACATGGTATGCGTAACTCAAACACCATGGCAATTGCACCAACAGCAACCATATCAAATATTGTCGGCTGCTTCCCCAGCATCGAGCCAATATATAAAAATCTGTACGTCAAAGCTAACATGAATGGCGAGTTTACGGTGGTAAACAACTACCTCGTGCATGATTTGAAAAAGCTTGGTCTTTGGAATGATGATATGCTTGATAAAATAAAATATTTTGACGGCAATATATCGATGATTCCCGAAATTCCTGAACGGCTTAAACATAAACACAAAGAAGCGTTTGA
>CAYPYR010000070.1:0-4492 GCA_964415095.1 uncultured Pseudomonadota bacterium
TCACTATAGCGAAGAAATTGCTAGTATACTCCAAGATAAACCGGTGCAAAACAATGGATCAATAGCACATTGTAGTTTTTATGCAGAATCAATCAGCGTAGGTGCATATGATGATAGAACTAAGCGTGCTATTACAACCCAAAGTAATGATTCATTATTATGGAATCTAAAAATATGGGATCAAAATGGTCTAGAACATACCGCCTATGCTAAATTCCCAACGAGTACCCCATTTACTATTGCGTTGTTTAATCCTTATGATACCCAATATGCGCTTACTGCAAACAAAAAAAATGAAATAGAATATTGGAATTTAAAAAATTTAAATGATAAAAAAGTATTGCACCATCATGCTCCCATTAATGCAATGACCATTAGCCCTAATGGTACAGATGCTTATATAAGTTCAGCAGATAGATCAATTTATCACTATTCTTTAGCTTGCGAGTGTGTTCCACGTTACATTATCACTAATACTTATAGTGACGTTACTGCACTTGCATACAACGCTAAATTTAATTACCTCATAACAAGCGATATCAATAATTTTGTAAGTGTTTGGAATGCTCAAGATGATACATTACTGCAGGCAATTGATTGCAGACCTTTTATAAATAACCTCCCTGATGAAAATCATCTTTCCAGAATTGTTAGTCTTCAAATAAGTATTAATCTGAAATATCTTGTCATTAATTATACAACCTCACATGGTCATGGCACACTTATTTTGAATTTTTTAAAGTTAAAAAAGCTTTTAAAATTAACAACAGAATCAAATCAAGACTTTAGTAAATGTATTAAACCTTATATGTTTTTTCCCTTGAGTAAAAATACAGGGTCTTCATTACTAAGTCTTAATTATTCTTTTAATGGTAAATATATTCATGCTATGGATAGAGATGGCAGGGTTCAACAATGGGAAAGAAAATCTGCTCGCGATTTTAATACAACAGAACTCATGTTGTTTTTATTGGCATATAACCAAAATACTATGTTATATCAGTAGATATTTGATAATAAAAAGAGAGAGTAGTTAATGAATATCAATAAAGTATACTTGAGTCTATATCTCATCGGTAATCTATTTATGAGCATTAACGCTGGCAATATATTTTCTTGGCTTTCTTCTAGTCTTGCTCTTGATGATATACTCACTAAAGATTTAGCAAAATCTTCTCTCTCATTTATTTCTTTGTCGGCAAACAAACAATTAACCGTTAAGAAAGAGCTCATTAATTATTATCTTGCCAAGCAACGTACCGTCTTTAAGGGCAAGATGCTTCACTTTGCAGGTGGCGTTTATGCTTTTTGCGATTGGTCAGATGGTAATTGCAATATGTATCATTGTACTCTAGCACCGGATGCAGCATTATCTTTTCTGATAACCTCGGTTATAACTGGCTCACCTCATGCATGGCTTTCGGATTTGAGAAGAGAACCATATAAACATTATTGCTTCTCTCCTGAAAATCTTCCCATCAATTGCATGGCCACGTTAATTAACTCCGGTCTTATGCTCACAAGCGCATGCCAAAACCCTTCATATAATCCACAAGTGATATTATGGAATTTTACCACACAAGAAAAAGAATTTACGTTCGAAAGTCACAATAACACTATTACTTCTTTGCTTTTCAGCCCTGATGGATTAATGGGATTTTCAGGATCATTAGATCAAAAAATATTTAAATATGATCTGAGCAATTACAATAAAATTTGTTTAATCGATGATGTCGGTGCTCCTATTACGTGCATGGCAATAAGTCCTGATGGAACAAAGTTATTTACGGGAAGCACTGATAATATTGTACGTATTTGGCATGCAGATACGGGAATTTTTTTTGAAAATCAGTTTGATTGTGATTTTAACAATCAACCCAATCATCAAATCACTACTTTAACCATGTCTCCTAATGGCCAATTTATTTTTATTAGTTCAACTAATGGTTACAGCGCTTTATGGTTTTTTAACCAAGAAGCAGGAGAAGGCATTATACAGCTTGGGCCGTATGTTGGGTATCCCAATAGTGCAACAATAAGTAGTGATAGCAATAATGTTTTAGTATCATATGCCAATGCCCCGTTTCAAATGCCTCGTTGTTACACTCTCGCAACTGAATCATCAATTACCTTATTTGGTCCTGAAAAATTAGTCGGTATAGAACATAACTTTATTGCATTAAAGTTTAATGCTGATCGTACTGCTATCTATGGTCTTTATGAAAATGGTTATATGGTAAAATGGGAATTTACTGAAGACCGACAACAAGTTGAAGCCCAGCTTATGAATTATACCTTTGATCAATTACTATTTTTGCTACAATCGGATAACGATCCAAAAGCAGTTAATGCAAAAATTACAGCGGGAGAAATTTATTTTTCTGTACTAAACAGTTTTCTACCCAAAGATTGAAACATATGTTTCATAGTTTTTCTGAATTATTTTGGAGCAGCATGTTTTTATGTTATTAAAAGGTGATCGTAGTATTTAAAAAAAAGGTTAGTAGCAGGGAGACGCAATGAAGAGTAAAAAAAATTATTTTATTGTAATCATATCGGTGATCTGCTTTATGAACAAACAATCTCTTGCACGAAATGATGGCTATATATCTTACAATACCGCTGAAGAATTAGTTAATGCACTGCAGTATGCGCAACGTGAGCCTTCAACTATAGCAGAAAATGCTATTAAAGAACTTGAACATAGTATAGATGAACTTTGCTCAATTGAACCTGAGGCACGTAATCGTGATAACACTTTGCGTGCTTATGATCGCATAAATGCTAATTTATATACTGCACAAGCACTCTTATTACGTTTAAGTGATGTAGCACCAGATCAAGCAATTCAAGAAGCAAGCTTAAAACTTAAACAAGCATCTATTGACCTTTTAAGCTCAGATAGCATATATCAAGCATTTGTTGGTTATAGAGACCATGGCACTGATCATGCAACACTCTCTGAAGAAGAGCGTTATAGATTGAATCAATTAATGGAGCAATTTACTCGAGATGGTTTTAATCTGTCTGATGAGATTCGTGCTCAAACAAACGATTTACGCAAAAAAATTAGTGAGCTTGAATTATTGTATGCGCAAAATCTTGCAAGCGACACCCAAACATTACGTTTTTCTGCTGAGGAACTTGCCGGGGTTGAACAATTTATCGAAACCCTTGAGCCTACTAAAGATAATGAATATGTCGTAGAGTTAACGCCACCGACATATAATCTAATAATGAGTCAATGCATACACTCAGAAACACGTCGCCAGGTATGGAGCACCTATGAGAGTCGCGCCTATCCTACTAATAAGCAGGTACTTGAACAAGTTATTGCTCTACGCGCTCAGCTAGCCCAGCTTCTTGGCTTTGATAATTTTTCCGCCTACAGTATATCCGATCAAATGGCGGAAAAACCAAATCATGTTCGTGAATTTATCAATGGTGTATGGCAACTTCTGAACGCAACTGCTCATAATGAGTGCAAGCAGCTCAAAGAAAATCTAGATGATACAATCGAGCTTTCTGTCGATGAAAAATTTTATCCCTGGGATTATCCTTATGTCCTTGCATCATATAAACAGTCCTGTGAGCTCGATGATCAAGCCATTGCCGAATATTTTCCGCTTGAGCATACCATTGAAGGATTGTTTGCAATCTATGAACAGTTTTTGGGTTTGCGTTTTGAAATCACGACACGCGATGATCTCTGGGTAGATGATCTTAAACTTATTCAGATTTTTAATGCAGCAGATGATCAATTGCTTGGTTTTGTTATCTTAGATTTACATCCACGACCAGGCAAATTTACTCATGTATGCTGCAGTCCATTGTCCCATGCAATTTGCTATCAGCGCAATGGTCAGCATGTACGTACACCATCTGCAGCAGTAATTATTGCAAACTTTACCAAACCAACCGCAGAAAAGCCTGCTTTACTCACTCATCAAGAAGTGGTAACGTTTTTTCATGAATTTGGTCATGCTATGCATGGCGTACTTGGTATCACAGAACTCAATCTTTGTTCGGGAACCCGCGTGAAAACCGACTTTCTTGAACTACCTTCTCAAATGTTTGAATGCTGGATGTGGGAACCTGAGATACTAAAACAGATTTCACGTCATTATCAAACCGGTGTTACATTATCTGATGAACTTATCCAGCGCATGATCAACTTGCGCTATATCAACGCTGGCGTTCATTTTTCACGTCAGTGCGCACTTGCCATGATATCACTTGAATTCTTTGAAAATTCTTCGCAGGATATAGATGCACAATTTAAAGAGATTTGGTCAACCTATATTCCGGTATGGGAATTTAATCATCACAACCGACTACATGTATCTTTTCCTCACTTAACGCACTATGGTTCACGATATTATAGCTATTTGTGGTCGTTAGTTTTTGCCTATGATGTATTTGCTCAAATCAAACAGGAAGGATTATTCAATCCAGAAACCGGTAAACGATTTGTGCAAGAAATTTTGGGACG
>CAYPYR010000071.1:0-3186 GCA_964415095.1 uncultured Pseudomonadota bacterium
TGCTTCTTTTCTTCAGGTCCAAACTGTTTGGAAATTTTACCATCTTCAAGCACCCAGATTTTATTCCCAACGCTTAATGCAATATGCGGATCATGCGTGATCAGAAGTGTAGTAACATTATGTTGTTTAATAAATTGTGCGGCATATTGGAGCAACTTGGTAGCTGCACCGGGATCAAGCGCTGCTGTTGGTTCATCAAGTAACAACACTTTGGGTATAAGCTGCGTTGACATCACAAACGCAATCAGTTGCCGCTGGCCGCCGGAGAGTGAATTCATCTCTTTATCTAAAATTGATGCCGGCATGCCAAGATTTTCTACCAACGCTGCTGCCTTTTCTCGCGGCATCGCCTGCATACCATCAATCAATCGTGCAGAACGGCGACTATATTGCGCGAATGCAAGATTTTGTGCCACCGTTAATGAACCGACAGAATTGAGCTTTGTGTTCTGAAAAATGCGCGTAATCATTCCCGCACGATGCTGTTCATTAAGCTTGGTAATATCAACTCCTGAAAGGGTAATTGCGCCGCTTTGTGGTATAATCTTGCCAGCAATGGTATCAAAAAAAGTACTTTTCCCGGCGCCATTGGCACCAACTATAACAATAAAATCGCCCGGCTCTACTCCACAGGACAAGTCGCGCAGAATATGGTTTTGACCAAATGATACATTAATATGAGAAAGTTTGAGCATGGTACTACCTTATTTTTTATGTAACCATTGTTTGATGACAATCAATACGACAATAAGTAGCGCCGTGATTAACTTGTTCCAATCTTGATCAAGCTGTAATTCAAACGTCAGCGCGATAATTGCTTGGTACGCAATCGCACCAATGAGCAGCGCTGCCCCAAAGTTGGCGCTAAGCGTTTCTGCAAGTATCATGCCCGCAAGACCAATAATCAACACACCAACACTCGTCCAAATCGAGAAGTAACCGGTATATTGCACAAACAGAGCACCACTTAATGCAGCTAACGTATTTGAAAGTGTTAAGCCTAAGATAATGTACCCATCGATATTTTTACCCACATTGGTTAACATCTGTGGCGTATCACCAACCGCGCGTAACAAAAAACCAACTTCGGTGGTTAAGAACCAATTAATGAACGAAAATAATACGATGCATAATATCGTGAGCACGATTAACGCTTGATACGGTGCAAGAAATGCTGGCAATACGGTAAAGATTGTTGATTTTCCCGCAAACCCCATGTTTGACCCAGCGGTTTTTAAGGTGATGGAAAATAAACCGGTTGTTACGACAATACCACTAATCAAATTGTTCAATTTTAATTTAGTATTGAGTAGTCCAGTAGCAATGCCGGAAAGTGCGCCAACGAGTGCAGCACCTAGTAGACCGATCCAGGGATTAGTACCATACGATAGCAACAGTGCAGTAAGCGCACCACCGATACCGAATGCACCTTCAACTGCTAAGTTATCAAACTTGATCAGACGTGATGCTAAATAAACACCAGCAACGATGATACCAAAAATTAATCCGCGTTCAATTATGCTCTGCCCGATATGGAGTAACTCTAACATGCGCTATCCTTTATGAAACGAAAGTACTATTTTTTTGTAACGCCGCGGGAACGGTTAATCCTAGTGTAGCGAGCGTTGTTTCATTAATAACAATATTTTTACTTTCTGCCTGCTTGATGGGGAGCTCATATGGTTTCTTACCATGTACCAATACATCATACGCTATCTGGGCTGCTTGTGCCCCACTTGCTTTGTAGTCAACACCACGCGCTGCAAGTGCACCATGTTTAACCAGCATATTGTCACTGACGATTAATGGTTTTTTATATTTGGTAGTTATGGCGACTATCAAGGTGATGGTTGCCGCAACGGTATTGTCAGTAGGTGCCAAAATCACATCAACTTTTCTGCAGGCAAGTTCCAGCATTGCTTGCATGTCCGATTCGTTACTGATTGCAAAATCAACCGGTGTTAAACCACGTTCAATAAGCGCAGTGCGCATCAATTTTACGAGCGCAAGTGAGTTAGTTTCACCAGAAGTATAAAGTAGCCCTACCGTTTTTGCATCGGGAACTAATTGAGTAAGCATATCAACTTCTGCATCAACATCGATCATGTCGCGTATGCCACAGACATTGGTGGTTGCATGCACTAATCCAAGTGCTTGCGGATCAGTAACGGCAGCGATAATGATTGGTTTTTGTTGTTCAATGGCACTCATAGCTTGCGCTGCAGTGGTTGCTATTGCAAAAAAGCCATTGTACTGTTTGTTTGCATGAAATTGCTGCGCGATTGCATGAGCGTTCGCAACGGAGCCCTGTGCATTCTGCACCACAAAGGTAACGTCATTACCCATTTTATTTTTTAAGGTTTCGATAAAACCATCACGTGCTGCATCAAGCGCTGGGTGTGATGCGGTTTGTAGTATACCGATAGTATATCCATGCGCATGCTGAGTTTTTTTGAATTGCTTTATGATAACAAAACTCATCACAAAGAGTACTATACCACCAATAATCACCATTATTTTTTTCATCTTTTTTCCTAACTATTTTAAAATTTATACAATAAAAAAACCCCAGTGTTACACCGGGGTTTCGCAATTTTCGCCTTATAATTCTTAAACTATAATTTTAGGCATACTGCAATCCCCGCACTTGAGCATAAAAATAATAAGCATAGATATAGGTTGGGACGCAGTTATAGCTTGTGGCACCGTTATGGCCAAAAAGCTTAACACCTAAAAATGAGTTTTTACGATTGTTTATTTTAATCTTCATACTTTTAGATATAGCATGTAATATTGCAGATAGCAAGAACTTGGCATCAAATCATCGATTCTCTTTTGCAGTCCATCTACAATTTTTTAAGATTCTATAATAAATAAACCATTATTCTTATAAATAGCTTGTTAACATGCATGGGAGAAAAACGTTATGAAAGTAGCAACATACTCATATTTAGTCGCACATTTACTGTGTTCTATTACAATTAATGCTCTACCACTTTTTGAATATTGCAAAGAACTTAGTGACAACATTGCTCATGCTAAACTAGCAAATCTGCCCACGCCCATTAATAAATGTGATGCACTCGGCAGAATTCTTCATCATGATAATATCTTTATCAAACGCGATGATCTTACTGGATCAAAAGATTTATATGGCGGCAACAAAGTACGTAAATTAGAATTTCT
>CAYPYR010000071.1:3286-4487 GCA_964415095.1 uncultured Pseudomonadota bacterium
TGAAAACTATTTTTTCCCCACCGGCGGCTCAAATGTTTTAGGTGTTTTAGGATATGTTAATGCTGCATTCGAATTAAAAGAACAAATTAAAAATGGGCTTATAGCTGAACCAGATTATATTTATCTACCTATTGGTAGTTGCGGTACAACGGCCGGTTTATTACTTGGACTTACATTAGCCAACTTACATTCAAAAGTGATCGCCATTGCCATAGCGCCTGAAATAAACAATGGCGATCTTTTAGCAACTACAAGATCACTGTTTTTTGAAGCCAATAAATTACTTCATGAACGTTCAGCCCAGATACCATTACTTGCATTTCCTCATGAGCAATTAGTGATCAATAAAGAGTTCTGTGGCACACAATATGGTTTATGGATGGATAATGTCATTGAGGCTGCTCATGTGCTTAAAAACACAGAAGATATTACGGTAGAAGGAACATACTCTGCTAAGGCTGTTGCTGCAATCATTAAAGACGTTACTCAAAACGTGAGAAAAGATGATGAGGTTATTTTACTTTGGAACACGTATTGTGGTTTAGATTTTTCACACCTAGTAAGCACGGTTAACTACAAACAATTGATTCCACAAGTACAGAGATATTTTGACGAGATTCAATAATTTAAAGTTTAATCGCTTTCATATTTAAAAAACGCTCGGACTTGTTGAATGCACTCTTGACGCCGGGCTTCCCACGCATCATTCACTTCTGATTTTGATGCTTGAGGAAATTTTTCCATGTATTCTTGCACAAATCGAATGTATGCCCACTCTTGTTTGGGCGGGCGCTTTTGTTGTTGCGTACGTTCGTACTCTTCTTGCCATTCCTTGGCAAACTCAGCATATGTTGGCGGATTTTCCGCAAGCCAACGCTCACGCAGCCAATCAATACCTTGTGCGGTGAAATGAAAATGTTCACCAATAAGTTGCTTAAAAAATTGACGTATTGCAGCATCATTTTTATACGCACCATGCAATACAGGCGTTTTAGGATGAAGCGGATACAATTTACCACGCTGTGCTTTACTGATCGCCGGAATCTCAAGTGGTGGTAGTTCTTCACCAGTAATGGCATAATGCACCAGTCGATCCACTAACTCTTTTTTATTAAAGCCCTTACTCGAAAGTTGCAATGCTTCCAATTGCTCTTTAAGTTCAGCTACGTGCATATGTGATAATGCTTCTTTAAGTGCGATT
>CAYPYR010000072.1:0-4427 GCA_964415095.1 uncultured Pseudomonadota bacterium
GCGCTTAATGATATCGAACGTCGTTTGATTTTGTGGAACTTGGGGTTCTTCTCAACAGCAGAATCACTCACGGCAAATAATTTGGTGCTTGCAGTCTACCGCCACGTTACCAATCCGGAATGCCGACAATATTTGTTGCGTCAAGCGTTTGAAGAGGCGATTCATACTGACACCTTTATTTATTGCTGTGACACACTCGGTCTTGATCCAGATGAAATTTATACCATGTATCAGACGATTCCGAGCATTAAAGAAAAAGATGATTTTGTAGTAGAACTCACCAAAGGAATTTTTGATCCAAACTTTTCTACCGATGGCGAAGATAACGTGCAAAAATTTCTGCATGACTTGGTTGGGTACTACGTGATCATGGAAGGAATTTTCTTTTATGCCGGTTTTGCGATGATGCTTGCGCTCAAGCGTCAGAACAAGATGGTTGGTATTGGTGAGCAGTTCGAATACATCATGCGCGATGAGAGCATTCATCTTGCATTCGGTTGTGATTTAATCAACGCAATCAAAGAAGAAAATCCTGGCATTTGGAGCGCAGAGTTTCAAATGAAGATTTCAAAATTGATTAAAGAAGCGGTTATTTTGGAACAACAATATGCGTGTGATGCCTGCCCACAAGGCTTGCTTGGCATTCGTTCTGATCAGTTCTGTGATTATGTAGAATATATTGCTGATCGTCGTCTTGAACGTATCGGTTTACCAAAAATCTACAATAAACAGAATCCGTTTCCTTGGATGTCACAAGCAACCGATCTTTCAAAAGAGAAGAACTTTTTTGAAAGTCGTGTTACTGAATACCAAGTTGGTGGCTCACTAAACTGGGATTAATTTCTCTAGAATTCATGCCAGTAGGAATGAAATACTTCCTACTGGTAAAAAAAAAGTTTTGTTACTATACTGCTCCAATATATTTACTGAAGCACGGCGAATTTAAAAAGGAGCAACGTATGGTTAAAGCACACATCATTCTATTTTTTTCTCTTTTAATTAATCTTTCTACCTCACTTTTTGCCGACAAAATACTATTACGCACGCCCGATTCTAAACATCACCTTGAATGTGATGCAAATATTTTTTATAAATTTCGTACGTTACTCACCACATCAAATATCTTACCCGCTAATTATTCTGCAGCTATTCCCAACGAAATAGTATTTGAGCAATTATCATTTAAAGAATTAACGATGATTGCTCGTATTATCGATATTTTTTTTGCTATGGAGCAAAATTCAGATACTGAAAAAATTAAAAAATTACGGCAAGATCTCGTGCAAGCCTGTGGCATAGCACGCAAACAAAAATTTTATCGTAAAATTATTGCACTGGTGCAAGATTTTGCATCGCAAGATGAAAACACCAAATATGTCACGCATCAGGTAATGCGTGAATTAATCAGCAAACGACCACGAAATCATCAAGTCGATGTTGCTTTAGCTGTTGCGTTGCCATTTGTTGCTTATGCAACAGCAAGAATATTTATTTCAATAGATCGTTGTATGATTCCACCTTTATTAATACTCTATGCGACATTTATCATACTTACTTATGCTAAATCGATACATGAAGATGTTCATTGGATCGAGCTTGAAAAGCGCTATCCACAAATTACGGTTGAAGATTTATTTGAAAACTTTGAAGCTGATGAAAAAGTATCTGATCTTAGTGTCTTTAATGATTTTATAGAAGGTAACACGATAACGTATCTCAGCATTGCCTATGTGTTTGCACTTGAACACGATAATAAAGCACTATTAGATACATTTAATGATGAAGAACTAGTAAAACCCAAATTACGACACCCAAAACAATATATATCTATTTTCAATGCTAATCGGTTGTTTCGCATAGCAGTAATATCACGATATATCAAAGAAAACTATCCAAAGTTATCATTGAATGATCGAACAGATAGAATTGTTTCAACCTTAAGAAATGAAGAAGCAACCAGAAGAATCAAAGCTAAATTTGATATATCTAACACTACTCTTACTGAAGGCAATCTAATATCATTTGTTTCTTTGTTAAACTTGCATGGTTTACGGCTTGAACCTATGGCGGTAACGTTGTTTGATCATTAATTTTCGTTAAAAATATGGAAAAAAGATTTGTTCTAATATTTTTTATATGTTCTTGCACCGTAACCACCGTCGCACTACAAGATAATATGAAATTTGCTCCAGGAGAGTGGGACATACTATTAATTGCGGGAAAGAATAAATCTGGCCCATGTCTGCCACGCAAAGTGATCACGACATTCATTAACCTGATTAATGAATATTTCAGTCCTGATATGCTCGATGGAATGACCGGCATATACCTCCCCTCGCATCTCTATTTTAGTGATTTAACGCGTCAAGAAGTTTGCAATCTCGCAAATTTTTTAGAGATTATCTACGCTGCAACTCATGGTAATGAAGATCCAGAAGTAATTCGCAATAATCTTTATATATTATATAAAAAGATTTCAGGTGACGATTTTTATCACCATATTCTCAATGCATTAGAAAAAGTACATCTCGAATATCCAGATCAAAAAGCGATTACCGTTGATTGTATCAATGAACTAATGACTTGCCGCTCACAGCACCCAAAACCTAACATCAAAAAACAAATCACACAGGTATTGCTTACTATTGTTGGTATTCAAACAAGCTGGTATATCACAGGTTATATGGGATATAACAATGGTTATTTTGAGAAATTGATCATCGCAGCAGTAGTGCTCTTAACCGTATATTTTTTTACGCACGCAAATGACTTCTTGGTGCAATTTGAACGCCCACTCGATAATCTTAAGCGTCATAAAAGGATCTCATGAAGAAAACTATAGGTTTGCTCGTTTTTGCTTTGTTTTGTGGAATAACCACATTTGCCCTGCGCGATGATCGCATCATCGAATTTCTTTATGGCAGCGGCAGAGCTATATTACAAAGTCCTCAAACTTCGCAAAAAATATATATCCCTCAGGCTTTAGTTGATGCAACACTTCACCTGATAGAAGAACATTTTCAGCCCAAAATTACCGTTACCACTCATTACACGCAATGTTTAGAGCTTAATATATCGTTTACAAATCTAGAAAATACTGAAGAATTTTTAAAGTTATTATATTACACCATTTTCAATTATCTGGATCCAGATACCATACGACAAGATTTCACGAAGCTGTGCCGAAAAATTGGTAATGATGAATTTTATCGCAAAGTAATGAGTTCATTAAAAGAAGTGTGCACCATATATCCCCATCAAAATGTAATAAAAATACCCTATATGAAAGAACTCATACACATACGACCACGTGAATCAAAAGCAATAATACGAGTAATGTATGAAGGCATAATGCTTTTACTCATAAGCTGGTACTTCATTCCCGAATTTGATGTATATTATAACTGGAGAAATGACGAGTTATTCGTTATTAAGAATCATTGGATAAATCCGTTTATTGTGTTTCTTGTAGTGTTAAAAACAATAGAAATGGTACAAAAAAATAATCGTGATTGGGAAACGTTTGAACGATCGCTTGGAGAGTAGATATCAATGAAAAAAAATATTTTAGTCTTGCTAATTATGAGTGCATGGTCTCATGTTTATTCTGTTGACCATGGTCAGGAAATCACGACACAATCTTCAAAAGTTGAACTACATAGCAGCACAAGTCATAGTGTTATTACTATTGACAAAGAAGTAGTGGCATTCTTTTTTGACATCATTAAACATAATTTTGGTATTCTCACTGATATTGAAGCAGTTCCTGATAGCATATATTTTAACTCGTTAAGCCTTGACGAATTAATACATGTTGGAAACCTTCTAATTTTTTTACACTCTGCTTCACAAGATTCTTGTAATCAACAACAGATTCATCAGAAACTTACTCATCTCTGCAAGCACATCACGAATGATCAGTTTTTTCGTAAAATTATGAGCACGATTAGAGATCATTATAATAATGATCAACGGATAATAACGAACGGCTTTATGCGAGAACTCATAGACCTGCATCCACGACCATCGCAATGCTTCGCTATGTCTAGTAGCATAGCAACTTTCGTTATTATAGAATTAATACTACAAGGTTTAGCTTATTTACTACGACAAGATTCTCAAGCATTGTACCCTCATTATCCTTCTTTCATAAATAAACATATAAAATACTTTCAATTTCGTTATATGGTTGAAGAAATGGCCTCTCACCCAGAAATTATATTAATTGCCGATGTGGTTGCTGTCTGCGCAATGTATTGCTTAACTGCTTCTGATATTTATATCACTGAGAAATATTGGAGAGATTTTGCACGGTCACTTAAAGATGATAGTAAAGATGTATGATTAAAACTTGAGGAGTATTCATGAAGAAAACTGTTTTTGTAATGATGATCAGCATATTGCCATTGTTCGCTGGCGGTGATGGT
>CAYPYR010000073.1:0-4401 GCA_964415095.1 uncultured Pseudomonadota bacterium
TAAAATTTAAAAAAATACTGGGTACTAGATTAGTTCTGATGCAATAAGTTTGCAATCAAAATTTTGCTTATAAATAAATAAATTAGTTCATGATCTATTTATTCTTTGAGTTTCCAGATGCAGATGCTGCGATCATTAGAACCGGATATAATTCGATTATCGTTTTCTAAGTATAATAAGCAATTAACTTTTGCATCATGCTCCGCGCGCAAGATTGCTTGTTTTGCTTTTAAGTCCCACTGCATGATTTTGCTATTTACATCGTTTTTTGCTGAAACAAACAAAAAATCTTCTCTGCTAGAAATGGCACCGCATAATAATGTTTGGTTGAGATTAAAAAGCTTTTTAGGCTCATTTTTATCTAATAAATCGGTTTTCATGGCTAAGCCATCTGAATCGAGTGATAATAGTATTGACGTATCTTTCTGAAAAGCAAGCGCAATTAGCGCATTCTTATGAGAAGATAGCATCATAAAACTTTTATCAGATTGCTTTAAATCCCAAACAAATATGTTGCCATCAGTAAATCCTAGAGCAAACATAGATTTATCTGATGAAAACACCATGCAGGATGCAGAAACATCGTTGTTAAAATGTTGGATTTTTTCGTCTAAAACAATTTTTTTAGAGCTCTTTTTTTTTATAGTAAGTAGATGTTCTTGAGAAGATTGTTGATGTTTATAGCTTGCCAGTAAACTTCCATCTACTGCATAATGTTCTTTGGTGCAAATGCTTATTTCAGGGTTGTTTGTATGAGCATGGGCCAATGCACCATAAAAGCAAAAATCATTTTTGTCATCAAGGTTTGCATACCCATTTGAGTATAAATTGGGATTGGGTAATTGTTGCTTGAATGCTATATCTCTCTCGACTGGATTAAAAGAAAATTCGATTATGGGGAAAAAAGTTTTAATCATTCTTTCTTGCGTAAAAGTTGCAGAAAGAGCAGTTGATACCGATAAGAAAAGTGTCACAAGCGTTTTGTTCATAATTCACTCCGGTAGAGCTTATTGTTTGTTCGAGTAATTACTGACAAACATTGAGGATTTAGCTTAGTTCTAAAGCGCTTTTTGTGCAAATAAAATTTTGAAAGACGGTAATGTACTTAATTTATTGCGGCTTTAGCCTATTGTCTGAAACCAAGTATAATAAAATATATTTTAGCGCACAATAGGGCAAAATTAAAAATAATTCCAAAATAGAAAAATAAATGATATAACAAATTAATAACAAAATATTTCATGCAATTATTGTGGGGGGTGCGGTATGCATTCAAAAGTGTATTCAGCAACAACAATGGGAGTAGATGCATGTTTAGTTGAGGTTGAGGCCGATCTTTCGCTTGGGATGCTCAATTTCAACATTGTAGGGTTGCCAAGTAAAGCAATCAATGAAAGCAAAGATCGAATCAAAGCCGCGCTTAAAAATACCGGTCTTAAGCTGCCTGAACGTCTGATTACCGTTAATTTAGCGCCAGCGCACTTAAAAAAAGAAGGGGTACTCTTTGATTTGCCCATTGCCATAGCAATCCTGCAAGCGGCAAAGATGATCACTGTGGCAGTCGAGTATCTAGACGAGACGATCTTTTTGGGAGAGTTATCACTTGATGGTAATATACGATCAGTGCGAGGGGTGCTTTCGATTGCGCATTATGCACTAAAGTGTGGTAAAAAAAGATTAATTATCCCGCAATCAAATGTCGAAGAAGCAACGCTCATTAAGGGCATCGAAATTATTGGCGTAAGCACGCTGCTTGATCTTGTAGCATTTTTGCGGGATGAGAAAGAAATCGTGCCAACACCATCACGTTTTGAGATTCTGCAGAAAAAACATGATGCAAGTGGTCTTGATTTTTCTCAGGTACGTGGTCAATGGCAAGCAAAACGTGCATTACAAATCGCCGCAGCTGGTAGACAGAATATTATATTTGTCGGACCACCAGGTTCTGGTAAAACCATGCTTGCTCAGCGATTGATTACCATTTTGCCACCAATGAGTTTTGATGAAGTAATCGAGACGACCAAAGTCTATTCAATTGCTGGTGAACTCAAAGATGAATCACTTATTATGGCACGACCATTTCGCGCGCCACATCACACCATCTCACAAGCAGGTCTTGTCGGTGGTGGATCGATGCCAAATCCGGGTGAGATCAGCCTTGCGCACAACGGCGTACTATTTCTTGATGAACTTACTGAATTTCGTCGGCCAACACTTGAAGTGCTTCGTCAACCAATGGAAAGTAAGCAGGTCTTAATCTCACGAGCCAATATGAATCTTGAATTTCCAGCATCATTTTTACTCGTTGCTGCTATGAACCCATGTCCGTGCGGGTACTACGGTAGCTCACAAAAAAAATGTATTTGTACTGAGCGACAAATTGCGGCATATCTTGGCAAACTTTCTGGCCCACTTCTTGATCGGATTGATATTCATGTACCGGTTTCTTCGATTAATTATGATGAAATTAAAGTTGAAGTTGCCCAGAGTCAGACGTCGCTTGATCTTTATGCGCCCATTGAGCGAGCAGTTGAGATCCAGAGCAATCGCTTTTCAGGCGTTGATGCGGTCCATGCAAATAATGCATATCTGACCTCAGAGCAGATTGAAAAATTCTGCACGCTTTCTCAAGAGGCTGAAGAACTTATGCGCGTAGCATTTGAGAAGTTACGCCTGAGTATGCGTGGTTATCATAAAATATTAAAGATCGCGCGAACTATTGCAGATCTTGCGCTTAGTGAGTTTATTGAACGAAATCACATTCAAGAAGCGATTATGTATCGAACGCTGGATAAAAAACTTGATTGATTAAGATAAGGGCGTATTCAAAATACGCCCTTATTAATTTAGTTTTTGCTACTCTTTTTTCGTTTTGGTTTTACTCCTGTTGTTTCATCTTTACCAAAAATTCGATTATATAAGCTTGATTGTTTTGGACCTGATCTTACATCGAAAGAATGTCTTGCTTCTTGAGTATCTTGCAATAATTGCTGCATTAGAGGGTGTAGCTTTTTCAAAGTACTAATATTTCCCTCCAAGTCGTTTCTTGTTTTGGAAAGATTTGCAACGTTAGCTTCATTTTTTTCAGCTCGTGCAATCAGTTGCCCAACTTTTTTTTCTAAAGCAGCGAAGACTTTCTTATCACTTTCAGAAAGTTTGCTTAGTTTTAGCATATATTCTTCATTGTCGATTGATCTTTTTGCTCGTGCACCTTCAATGACACGGTACATCAGATAAAACACGCCAAGTGCAAGAATAATTTTCCATCCATTATTAAGCAGGGCGACCGATGGTGTTTGTCCTAAAGGACCAAAAGCATTTACGTCAAGTACCCGTGTAGTTTCTTGCAATTTTTCGATAGCTTGCAGCTCTTCATTAGTAAGCTCGTCTAGCGAAAGTGCGCGAATATATGCAAGTAATGAATCGACTGAGGTGATAAATAGAGTAGGGTCAAACGAAATTTCGGGATTGTTAACAGGCATCGTTTTTAAGATTTCTGCAGTGCGAATTAATGTTTCGAGTAATGGTTGTTCGTAGACTAGCAGATAAAGAACGCGTTTCTTCAGTGCTTCTTCATCCTCATCTGGTTGTATCATTATTGCTTGAGCTACTTTTTCGGATGTATGTAGTAATTCTGTACAAAGATCTGGATTCCAGATTGGATCTTTTTTGTCATTGGATGATTGTAGATTAAGTGTGCTTGCACACAAACAAAGCAATAAGATATGTTGTTTCTTAAACGATAACATTATTCCCCCTTTAATTAATACTGTATAGATATCAATTTGTATTTAGAATGGATAACGTGTCATTCAAAGTATTTTGATATTGTTGGACCTTTGGATCTTCGAGTAAAAAATGTAATTGTGAGGGTAGTGAATCAAGTCGTTCTTTCATGAATGTCAATTCGTTTATTAATTGCTGTTGCTCTTCTTCACAAAGCGTTACCTCTTTTGAAAGTTTCTCTTGAAGTTTTGTTTCACGTTTTAATGATAGTTCTTGGCGTTTTAGTTGATTACTAATTTGAGTTAAATGTGCATTAGTATCTGCTTTTGATTCATCAAATTCTTTAATCACTTCTTCTTTATTACGATTGAAGCGCATTTCTTTTGCCTCGCGCAATGTTTTTTCTGGTTTTTCAAGAATTGATTTTACTTGATGAAAGGCAATGCCAACTGCGGCTATTATGGTCATTGCAGCAACATTATTTGAAAGCATGCCGCTTACGCCATGCCAAAGCGTTGTCAATAAATTACTTCCTTCTGTTGCGGCCCAATCAGAGGGAATAACTCGTGCTTGAGCGGTAGTATTTTTCTGATCATTACTTTCTTCTTTTTTTTCTTCCACCGAACTGATATCGGGGTCTTCTATTATTTGTGCAGTCAGTGTAGTTGTAATTTT
>CAYPYR010000074.1:0-4323 GCA_964415095.1 uncultured Pseudomonadota bacterium
CCACATGGGCAGGAATCATTTCTACCCACTTTAGGAGCTTTGCGCTGAACTGGTTCAACAGCAGCTTCTTCTTTACCCGTGCTCACTTGAATAGCATCAAGTTCACGTTTGCGAGAGCGTTCAATTTCATGTACTTCAGATGCGGTGAATTGTTCAGGCTTAAGACGGAAAATGCGCTCAACAATATCCCACTTTGATTGATTCATCATGCGTTCAAATTCATTAAACGATTCACGCTTGTACTCATTAAGAGGATTTTGTTGTGCATAACCACGCAAGTGGATGCCTTCTTTAAGACGATCAAGCGTTTGCATATGCAGTTTCCAATATTGATCAATCGTTTCAAGCATAATCCATTTTTCCGCTTGGTTAACAGTTTCTTCAGGAAGCGAGCCACGGAAATTATCGTAGGTGTAAAGCAGGAAGTCAGCAAGTGCATCGCGAATCTCATCAACCGTTCCCGTAGGGCACTTTTCTTCAAGTGTAGCAAGTGGAATATTGGTAAGTTTTGATAGTGCATTTAAAAGCTCAGTGCGCATCTCACCATCACAACTATTGCCAGGGCAATAAACGCCCATCAAATTACTTAACACATCAAGCATAATATCACGAATTAAGTCATGTAATTGATCAGTACCTTTTAAGATATCATTACGAAAACCATAAATTACTTTTCGTTGTTGATTGAGTACGTCATCATATTCAATCAAGCTCTTTCGTGTTTCAAAGTTATGCTTTTCAACGCGTTCTTGTGCATTTTCAATGCGCTTTGAAACCAAATTGCTTTCGATGCTTTCACCTTTTTTCATGCCGATACGTTCCATGGTGCGTTTAAGACGATCACCACCAAATATACGCATAAGATCATCTTCAAGGCTTAAATAAAATTTTGAAGATCCTGGATCGCCTTGTCGTCCTGAACGACCACGAAGCTGATTATCGATACGTCGGCTTTCATGACGCTCAGTACCAATAATACGTAGACCACCAGCTTTGAGTGATTCTTGAGAAAGTTTAATATCTGTTCCACGACCAGCCATGTTGGTAGCAATAGTAACTTTACCCTCAATACCAGCTTCTTCAACAATATGCGCTTCACGTTCATGTTGTTTTGCGTTAAGCACATTATGTTCAATGCCATGTTGTGTTAATTTATTGCTGAGTAATTCCGAAGTCTCAATTGAGATCGTACCGACCAAAACCGGTTGCTTTTTTTTGTTACATTCAACGATATCAGCAATTACGGCATCAAATTTATCATCTCTATCCAAGAAGATAATGTCTTGTTGATCATCACGAATCATTATACGGTGAGTAGGGATAGTAACAACCGCGAGTTTATAAATATTCCAAAACTCAGCTGCTTCAGTTTGAGCCGTACCGGTCATACCAGCAAGTTTTGAATAAAGTCTGAAATAATTTTGCAGTGTAATCGAGGCAAGCGTTTGATTTTCTCGCTCAACCTGTACACCTTCTTTAGCTTCGAGCGCTTGATGAAGTCCATCACTGTATCGTCTGCCGGGCAGTATACGACCAGTGAATTCATCAACAATGAGTACTTCACCGTCACGCACAACATAATCAACATCTTTTTTGAAAACGACATTAGCGCGTAATGCTTGTTGGACGTGATGAACTACTAAAATATTCTCTGGAGCATATAAATTTTTGATATTTAATGCACGTTCAATTTTGTCATTGCCAGATTCAGTAAGATGCACAGAGCGCTGTTTTTCATCAACATCGTAATCTTCATCTTTTTTAAGGGTGATGATTACGCGATTGGCGATCTCATAGAGATTGCTTCCTTTTTCAGCAGAACCAGAAATAATGAGTGGTGTACGTGCTTCATCGATTAAAATCGAATCAACTTCGTCCACAATGGCATAATTAAGTGGACGTTGTACATAATCATCAAGATCAAATTTCATGTTATCTCGTAGATAATCAAAACCATATTCATTATTGGTACCATACGTGATATCAGCATTATATGCTTTGCGGCGTTCATTATCTGATAATGAGTTTTGAATGATGCCAACGCTCATACCTAAGAGATTATAAATCGGTTGCTTCCACTCAGCATCACGACGTGCTAAATAATCGTTGACGGTGATGAGATGCACCCCTTTGCCCGTAAGTGCATTAAGGTACAGCGGCAATGTTGCAACGAGTGTTTTACCTTCACCGGTTCGCATTTCAGCAATCTTACCTTGATGAAGGATAATGCCGCCCATAAGTTGCACGTCAAAATGACGCATATTAAGTGTACGACGGCTCGCCTCACGCACGGCAGCAAATGCTTCTGGTAATATGCTATCAAGTGATTCACCATTGGCAATACGTTCACGAAACTCATTGGTTTTTGCCGTAAGTTCAAGATCAGTAAGCGCAATAAATGATTCTTCAAGAGAATTTATTTTATGTACAATCGGTTGTAATTTTTTGATTTCACGTTCATTTTTGGTACCAAAAATTTTTGCTAGAATCTTGGTTATCATGATTGCATTCCTATAATTTTTATATCAGCAAATAGTTTCTTAAGAATATGTTATTTCTTAATGTACCATAAAGTTGATCTACACGCCTAATTTTTTACCGGAGAATAAAAAATATTGTTGTGGAATTTATGATGAAGCAGAAGAGCTTTTGTGAGGTTTTAAAGTCAAGGGAAGTGTTGCGCAAAATGTTTGTGGTATCATTGCGCGTGTGCGTTTATCAAACAGATTAAAGCGATATGTATTATCGGTAGTGCGTTTAATATCTATGCGCACCTGATTATTGCACGGTGTTTGATCAATAATTTTTTTAATGCAGGGAACAAAAACTGAAACCGGAAATGGGTAAAGCGGAAAATTATTGCGATAAAAGAAATGAAGAATGCCGCCAGCAAACCAAAGTTCAGCATGACCCGGCTTATATGAGCCAATCTTTATTTCTATTTCCCGTACGTTTGCCGGAATTCCGCCGCATTTATCGTTATGTTTTCGTGGTCCGAATGTTCTTAATGATTGGCGGGCATCAGTTGAGATAATATCCATTTTTTGCACCCAATCACCGGTGGAATAGATGTTATAAATATTTTTAAATATTGGTGAGGTAATATAAGATACGGTTTCTGCTTGAATTGGTGTACCAAGCAAAACTAGATTATCGATTACCAGATTCTTCTGATGTTCAATTTCTGCATCTGCAAGATTGAGCGATACGTTGCCACCATGACTATGAGCAACAATAGTAATCTCTATCAGCGCGTTTGGTTGCTTTGTACGAATTCTTTGTACTTCTTGCACGAGCGCTTGATAAAAAATGTGTCCCCAAGTTTTTCGACTTTTATGACATAAGCTCCCATTCCAACCAAAGGTGTAGAATGAATGATTTGTTTCGTGATGAGTATCACCTATAAGTTGATTAACCTGTTTGTACCATTCGGCAATGATAAATGCATGTTTTGAATAATAAGTTGCGTCTTTGCCGGGACACTGTGCATCAATTTTATAAAAGCCTTTTATGCCAATAGGTTGATTGCAGCGATAGCCGGAAAAGCGCGCACGTTCTTGATAGTGCTGATAAAATGATTGTGATGAATCATCGCAACTTGTATGCCATGCATACCAAAATGCATTCCATGAAGGAACAAAAGTTGTAGCACCATGAATAAATATGGTCAGAGAATGCTTTTGCTGCTTAATGTTCTCATGGGTAACATGATGAACAATGTTAGATGCATTATTGAGAGATACTTCTGGTGCCGAAGTTGCAATAGTACTGCGATGATGAGTTTTTCGGCTACATCCTAAATTAACGCAAAGTATGATGAGTATAAAAAATAATCTTTGTTTTACCATAATATGCGGCTCGTCCCTAATCTCAATAATGAAAAAATAAGTGTATTATGGTAATCTTTGATCGAATCTTTACAAAGTGATTCTCTTGGAATACGTTTATAACGTACGTGATGCTGATACATAGGGGGTTTTAACCATTTTGAGGCCAAAATGCATAATACTAATATGAATTCTATCAAAGATCCCACTCGCACGCAAGAGGGTGCCCCGCCTCGCGTGGGTATTATTGTAAAAATTAATGGCACCATTGTTGACGTGAAATTTGAACAGGGGTTCGTTCCTGAGATTTTCAATAAATTACTCATAGTCTGTAAAAACGCTGAACATGATCCTAAAAAATCTAAGCCAGAAGAGATGGGTGAAGGAACTGCCCAATGTGTGGGTCGACGGATCAGTCTTGAAGTTGCTCAGCACTTAGGAGACGGTATCGTGCGGGCCATTGCGCTCCAATCTCTGCAGGGTGTAGGCCGTGGGC
>CAYPYR010000075.1:0-4123 GCA_964415095.1 uncultured Pseudomonadota bacterium
AAGCAATATTAGACTAAGTAAAAATAGTTTTTTCATAAAACGTCCTCTAGTTAAAAATTAAGCTTTGATTTATAAATCAACTGCAGCTGCCTTTTACAATCCCCCATTATTTACGAATTGTAACCTTGCTTAGGGAAAAGTCAAATGGGCATGCTTGTTTTTGCTTGTTTAAAACTGGAGTTCAGCGGATGAGACAGGATAAAATTTATAAGTCCTTAGATTACATTTTTATACAAATATGTTTATACAAATATGAACTTTTCTAGAAGAATGATTCAAGAAATTGCCGACTAAACTGATATATACGAGCATGACTACCATTCCATGTGCCACTTTTGACCGTAAAACCAATGATATCAAGTGCTTTGCTCAGTAGCAAAAGAGGCATCATCGCACGGTAATCGGGAACTGGTCGAATACTAGCATATCCTGATAAAAATGATTTTTTGGTGGTAATATCTCGCGACCATTCTGTATATTCCATATTACAAAAATCTTCTTCTGCAAAGTATGCGCAAGCTGCAGACCAATCTATCAATCCCTGAAGCTTGCCATCAGAAACGATTATATTTCCGGGTCGAAAATCACGATGTATGATGCAGGGGCCGTCAACGGTCATTAAAAGATCAATATGCGTATCATAATAGGCGCGACATTGATCGAGTAGAGCCTTGGGAAGATGATTACTGCATTCAGCAAAGATTTCTTCAAATTTCATCGTAAAATAAGTGCGTGGATCGGAACTTAACATATCAGGTTGTATAATATCGCCATATCTTGCTACGCGATTGAGGTGAATGCGTGCAAGTAGTGAACCAGCTTCATACGCCAATTCATTAGTATATTCTGTTATTTTAACCGGCGTACCGGATAAGCATTCCATTAAAATAGCGCCATCGATACCTACTTCTGGTGGCACAACTTCAATAATGCGCGGGACGGGCAACGTATTGGCAAAGTAATTTAGAAAATATACTTCGTGTAAGTAATCATTGGTTCGTGTACATATTTTCAAAATAAGTGGTGCACCGGTCGGTTGCGTAATTTTATAAACGTCTGCAACCATCGCATCTTCATGATCGATGCGAGAAAAAGTAGCATTTTGAAGATTCAGTTTTTGTAGATATAACGTGATGCGGTTGTTCATGCGATACTCTTTATAGCGCTATGGTTTGCGGCTCACATGAAGCCTTTGCGAGAGTTGATATCTTTTAGTTGACGGGTTCAGTAATCATGATATAGCTTTTTCACTGAGCTTGCAAAATATAAAAAGTATGTTGTTTAATGAATATAAGTGAATGTAACTAATGGGATGACCTATGAGTAATATAAAATATATAATATATATAGCTTGTGTGTTTTCAATTCAATGTTTATCTGCTAATGAAACTTCAAATGATTCATTTGAACATAAACTTTCGATTAGTGAAGATACATGTGATGTAAGCACATATTCTACTTTAATCTCCTCTCCGAATGTGGAACAATGGCATAAAAATTACTCATTAAGTTCCATTATGAGGGAATGTAATTGTTCTAAAAGATTACATGAATTAGTTATGGCTAATATAAATGCTGGAGGTGAAGTAACAAATACTGATGCCTTTAATAGTTTACAAGAGGACGCTCCTTTTTTTTGTGGCTATAACCACACAGCTTTAGGTGCTCTTGCACGTACTGAGCCTGATACGCAAGATGATGAAGTATATCAAGATATTGAACAAACAGTAAAAATATTGCTAGACCATGGTGCGCAAAAAGATACTGCCCTGCTGGATGCTTTTGATCATCAGAATATTCCGGTTGCACAAGCGCTCATAAAGTTTGGTGCTAATCCTCATAAATTTATAGAAGTTGGTTGCAATCCTGTTAGATCAAACTATGTTTCCGCTATTAAGGTTGCTCGTCGTGTTTTATTGCATTATGAACGCACTGAACAGGAATGGAAGCAAAGTGCAGAAGAAGCGCATCATACTGGTGCGACAGATCCAAATGGGTCTTCAATTGCAGAAGCCCACTTACAATATGCACGAGAAAACAAGGAAAAAGCTTATAAAGTTCGAAAGTTTATCTTGTTATTCTTTGATCCCGATCATATCTATGAGATTTTAGATAAATCTTCAGAGCCGTATTGATCGGATTGCTTAGCATGTCATGCTGAATAGCTTAGTATGGCTTGCTTCAGGTTTTTTTAGCTTGGCTAATGCGCTAAGCTCATTTTACTTTATGTTCCTATTTAATGGCAGAGCCATGTGTCTTCGTTAAAACTACGTCGCATTGAAGATTCAGTTGTTGTTGATATAACGTAATGCGATTGTTCATGCGATACTCTTTATGTTCGAAAGCTGGCCTGCCATACAAAGCTCTTTAGCGAAGTATGGTGTCCCCTGGTGAACAGATTCGTTAACAAATCTGTTGAACTTGGGTAGAGCATCAAAACTGCTCTTACTAACCTTGGAATTATTTGCCAATAAGTAAACTATGTAAGCTAGGCAGAAAAATCGGGAAATTTGTTTTTAGGTGCTTGCCTAGTCAGCAGGCAAATTCTTTTTTATTGCCTGAATAATCTTTTCTAATGCCTGTAAAAAACGAGAGCGATCCTGCTTGGAAAAAGTAGCGTTATAACTTGGAGCTATTCCTGCTTCACGTAAATGAGCACGTAAATCACGCATTGCTTTTGCAGCACCTATATTATCACTAGTAAAAACTCTACCTGTTGGGCTTATGGTATCTACGCCCTTTTTTAGACACCGGTCTGCCAGTAATATATCTGTGGTAACCACAATATCACTAGGTTCTATATGCTCTGCAATCCAATTATCCGCAGCATCTGGATCAGACTCAACCTGTATTTTGTGCACGTTTTTACTAACGACCATATTAAGACGACTGTTGCTTACTAAGTAAACCTGCAAGTTATGCCGCATGGCAACCCGAAAAATTTCTTCTTTTATGGGGCAAGCATCGGCATCTACGTAGATGGTTAACATTCACAACCTTTCTTATTATGACAAAACACAGTATAGAATAAGAATTACAAAAGATGAAAATTTTCTTTATGTAGCAGAAGCTGGTGTGCCTAACAGGACTTGAATCGATCAGTACTAAAAGTTCTATCGGTGTGTAGCATTGTGCTTATAGTTATTTTGAGTGATGGTCTATTCTATAATCTCAATTTTTGTAATAAGGCTTTTATCATTGCAGGTAAGAAAAGCGCACACTAATAGATAGCCACCTAATGCAGTGCTAACCGAAGATATCACTATGCACGTATTTTCTTCTGGGCAGGCCATAATCTTCTGGACAGTAATTTCCCAGGCACCAAAGGTTCTTCGGGCATCAAGCATTTGATGATGAAATTCATCCCGGGTTTGACAAAGCAGTTTCCCGTTAATCATTTTATGACATGATTGCGCAAATAGTGTTTCCATGAGTGGGCGTACATCTTGTACTTGCTGCGCGCCAACTTGTCTCATGAAGTTTATGTACTGGTGGCCAATGCTCGATAAATTCGTAGAAAGTTCTTTGTTCGGGATATTTATTGCTTGCATATCAGTAGGGTGGTTTGACGTTGTTATACATAATTGGAAAACAAAAATAAACGATAAGTAATGTCGCATCATAAATCCTTTAGTTTATTTACTTGTAGCTTTTTCGAATTATTTAACCATTTCATATAAATCAGTACACCGGCAACAATGGCTGAGCCTGCAATGCATGCTTTTTGCAATGTTTGTACCTTATTCTCCAATCTATTTATTTGTTGGAAGATTAACTAACTGTTCCCATTTAAGAAAACCATGACCAGTATCTAAGCCTTTATCGTTCATTATGATAGCATTAGTGAATTGCATATTGAGACAGATTATTAATACAAAAATAAAAGAATAACGCATGTTTGCTACCTAATAAAAAATGGCACGAATTAATATAAAAAAACTAGTCGAGTTAGTATAAAGTGACAACTGCCCTTTGACAAGCTTCAATTGTCGTTATAACTAGTACGGAAACTGCAGGATGAGCGGGTGAGAACTGGCCGAGCCAGACGAAGTTGCAAAGCAACGAAGACTGGTGTGCCTAACAGGACTTGAACCTGCGACCTAACGATTAGGAATCGTTCGCT
>CAYPYR010000076.1:0-1791 GCA_964415095.1 uncultured Pseudomonadota bacterium
TTTAACTAGAGGACGTTTTATGAAAAAACTATTTTTACTTAGTCTAATATTGCTTGTTGTTCAAACTGCTAACTGCAAAGAGACCAATAGAGAATATCTTAAGCGGTATCTCTCTGATGATTCTTTGATTCTGCAAAAATGTAAGGAAGAAAAAAAAGGCTTTATTTTTCGAAGCGATGCTTCAAAAGCTTGCAATTATATCGATAACCTCCTACGAGTTCTTGAACAAGAAGATGACAAGCCTGCGTCTAATATTGGGGGCTATTTTGGCCCATGGCTCACAGGAATGACACAACACGGCAACACAGAAAAAATGAAAAAAGCTATACGAACTATCTTGCCTGAAGAAACTGATAAAACTAAATATGCTGAATATGACAAAGTCGTAGAGGCAGCCAATCGAGCACGAGCAGAGCATAAAGCTCGCCAAGAAAGAGCTCTTGCAAAAGCTGAAGCTAAAAAGCAAGAAGAAAAAGAAAATCCTAAATTTTAATTAACTCCTGTAATCTAAGGCCTGATGCAATAGTCAGGCCTTATTTAATTCTCCGAACTAACCATTTAAACAATACTTAATATCTTAATTTTCTATATAAAACATATTGTTATCATGTAATATAAACTTTTGTTATTTTAAATATCAAAAGGATATAAATATGTTTATTCGCACGCTACTATTTACCTGCATGTTCTTTTCAAATATATTCCCTACAGAACTACCACAATATGTACTTATTCATGACGTTTTAGAAGAAGTTGAAATGAGTCAACTTCAGCAATTGACGGAAAATACTCAACCTAATTTATTATGGTACGGGCGCTATAACTTCTTTAAAGAAAGTTTTGCTGCGAATATAGACAAATCGAATGATAATATCGAATTTACCCATTTTAATCACCATCCATGCAATGTTATTACCGATAAACTTGCTCAAATTTTTTTGACAAAAGTTCAGGAGTTTGGCGAAGATAGTAAAAAAAGAATAGTGCTCGAGGTTTATCTTGATCGCAATACGGTAACTCTAGAAAGCTCTTCTTCTAGTGGCATGTTTTGGCATCGCGATTCCATTGTGGTGGATGGAAAAAAACAAATCGCAGATTTTACCATGATTCTATTAATAAATGGAAAAATTCAAAACTGGAACGGAGCAGATATTGTGCTGCAATTAGGAGGACAATATGCTAAAGAAGAAGAATATACATGGATAAATTCAAGTTTTCCAGAAGTGATTTCAACTATTCGCTATAATCAAGCTCTAATTTTCAAAAATTCTAATACGGGACATATGGTTACCCCACTTATTCCATTAGATAATCTTCCCGTACATCGCGACGTTTTTATTATCACCGGTTATTTTGTTTAATTTTCACAACTATCTTTATCTTTCGCAACAATAAATCATTTCATTGAAAACAAACTAAATAATATTGCAATCTATATGTTATCATATCGAACCGATTAGGGCAGAAAGGGATCTATGAACATAATAGTAGGTAACAATACATTAACTATGCTTACATTTTTAGTATTAATGATTGGTAGTGGAAGTTTTTTTGGTATTCAGCTTTATACGGAACCATTCAATGCTCAGAAGCTTGTTGAAAACATGCAAGATGCAAATGATGCTTTGACTAAAGATGATATGACTCGTGCATGTACTAATGTACACAATGATATGTGTGGCAATTTAACCGTAGATGGTGATTTAACCGTTACTGGAGTCATCATCAATGATGGAGCAGTTGGTCCTACGGGTGCCACGGGAGCTACTGGTGCTATGGGAGCGACTGGTG
>CAYPYR010000076.1:1891-4061 GCA_964415095.1 uncultured Pseudomonadota bacterium
ACAGGATTTACTGGTGCAACGGGAGTCACCGGAGCCACAGGAGCTATAAGCAATAATTTAGTTTCTTATTATACCGCCAATTCATCATCACTCATCCCTATTGGTCCAGGCCAAACAACAGTAGGTTTTGCTACAGAAAATACTCACCTTGGTTCTAATATCACTGTCTCAGGTGCTACGATAACAATTTTAACCAATGGAACTTATTTATTAAGTGTTTCTGGCATAGTCCAAGAACCTACCATGGAAATTGAAGTGGGAAATCTTTCTTTTACCATCGGTTTACGAGAAGAAGAGGAAGGTGAGCATCCATTTTTTGAGGTTCAGCCATTTCCATTAGCACAATATGGTTTTACATCGAATGAAGGTGGCTTTCTGCTTACTGCAAATTTTAATGCGTTGCAAATGATTAGAGTCAATAATGCACCCGTCGTTATTAATGTACTCTTGAATAATATTTCTGGTACCACGGTGTATATTTTTAATCCAATATTAAATGTAGTGCAACTTGATTAATCAAAAAACAAATATCAGTATGACGGTAATTCATGCATATCAGATATACCGGGTCTCACTGGTTATGGCGTTATTTTTTATTTGCTTTTTTCATGCTGTGCATCCTCAAGACAAATATCCAATCGATGTATGTTTTATGGTTGCTGATTTAAAATATAACGCCAAGCAAGGAGTAAAAATTTGTGAAATTCAACAAGCTTCTCTTTCTTTATTCAATGGCGATACTTTTCGTAATTTAGAAGAAGAATCCATACATAAAGAACTGCTGCACACGCTTTCTCTCTATAATAAAAACGGATGGGTAGTAGCAAACTATATGGCAGATAAAAATTTGGTTGCCACCTTGGCAAGTTCTTCGTATTGGCGAAGTCCAGCTGATATCATTGCCTTGCTTTCCGACCATAATTTTATGAATCAAGCCAAGCACCCAGTTACCAACGAATATGACCTGAGCTCATATCATGGATTTTTATATATTAACTGGTCGCAGTTATCCGCAATTTACGATTTCGAACAACGATTTCCCGGCATGATTGTACTTGATAAATCTAGTTTTCCGTTCTGGATTGATAAATATAAAATGACACAACTCTTTGCAGAAGATGAGTTACTTGCTACGTTCAAACCCAGATGGGGTAACTATAAAAAAGTGTATCATAAAGATCTTGCTATCAAGATTGCACATGATCTTCAATGCAATACCTTCGTAATAAAGCCTCGCGGAGAATTTATGGGAAAAGGTGTAATTATTGCACCCAAAGAAGATTTAGATGAAATTTTGCGCTACATCATCACTAAAAATGGCAAATTCGCCGACAGTAAAGATCCTGCATATACAATCTGGAAACATGATTCTTTTGATAGCTTTATTGTTGAAGAATTTGTTGCTTCTGATCCTATTACGATTTCCCATTTAGAAAATAAAATGTACCAACCTACTATGCGCGTAGCATTTGTATTGGTCTATAATAAAAAATGTCATCACGTTCATTTTCTTGGTGGCTATTGGAAAACCCCTTCTCTTGCTCTTAATGAAGAAGGTGATTTTATGCTGAAGCACAAAGAGGATAGTTGCAACCCATGCAAGCCTCCGCATTACTGTGCCGTCGATGCGAAAACGATGCAATGCGTACAAAATGAATTACAAATAGCTCTACCCATACTGCATCGCAGAATGTTAGAATTTTCTTCCAATTTACCCGAAGAACATGTTCCGTCAGCCCAACGAGGAAAATTACAAATCGTAATGCAAGAAGAAAATATTTTATAGTCAGCTTAACTTTAGTTCTGCAAGAATTTCTAATGTATCTGCAGTTGCCTTCGCAGTAAATAAAGCATCAAGTTCTTTTCTATCTAAAGATCCAAGTTTTTCTTGGAGATTCGGAAAAAGTTTAGCAATGGATGGCTCATCACTACGACCTCCCATAAAAAAAGCTGGAAAACCTTGTTTGTTTTTTAGATCAACACGGGCTCCAGCCTCAAGCAAAATCTGAGCTATTACTTCTTTCTTTAGTTTCAGTGCTATATGCAATGCGGTGTCTTCCTCTTCTGGCTCTTGAATATCTAGTTGAGCTCCTCCATTAATTAAAGCACGTACCGTATCAGTGTGGCCTTGTGCAACTGCATGATGCAATGCAGTTAAGCCATGCTTATC
>CAYPYR010000077.1:0-3901 GCA_964415095.1 uncultured Pseudomonadota bacterium
AAGTCCCAGAAAAATACCGGGTTGCGTAATGGATTCAATGCCGCCATCATATCATTCGCTTTATAGGCCATTTCTTCACGTTCAATGTCAGTTTGATTGCGATGATGCATACGTGCAACAACCAGTTTTTTGTCAGGAAACACCATGATCTCTTGGCCTAAATACCCACACGCATGGTAGCCAATAATTTTGTCATCAGCATGCTTTTTATAGCCAATACCGCCATCTGCTGATGCATAAATAATCCACCAGGAAAGGCCATAGTTAGGGTTGTAGGGCTGACTTGGTTGCACCATTTCTTTCACGTAATCAGCATCAATAAGTTGCTTCTCCCAAGCGCAACCACCATTGCGAACGAGCTCGCCAATTTTTATTAAATCTGCGGGATACAGATGCAGACCAGCAAAGCACCAAACGTTTCCTACCTGATCGCGGTCCCAGTTGTAGTCAGTAATGCCTAGCGGTGCAAACAACTTCTCAGTACAATATTCTTCCGTCGATTTGCCCGTGAGTTTCGTAATAACCAAACCTAAAAGAGCGTATAAAGCGTTCGAATATTGATACATCGACCCGGGATCTCGGGCAAGCGAAACTTCTTTTGCCATCGCTACAAGATCAGCACCATTGAATAATTTATTTACATCGTAATCAAGTATGCCGGTTGTTTGATTCAGAATATGACGGATGGTAATAGCCTCTTTTGGGGTATTTTTCCATTCGGGAACAAAGTCACTAATAGAAGTATCTAATGAGGTTAACTTTTTGTCTTGTATTAACCCACCGATAAGCAGACTCATGACACTTTTAGTTACCGAGAACGCACGAATCTTCTCTGGCGCACCGGTGCGATACCAGGTAACCAGTTCTTTACCATCTTGGCAGATAATCAATGCATCTGAATAATTCTCTTCTGCTTGCTTGATCAATTGCACGATTTTTTCCTCGCTGATTTGATGCTCATTACAAAACTGGGCATTTATTAACCATAAACTAGTACCTATGATCACGGACAGGCAACCGATTGTTATTTTGTTCATGCTAAATCTTTCCGTAAATATAATTAATGGCTCGCCAAATTATATACGTGAGACATCCAGTGATAATCGTCCAATTCCAATTAATAGCTGCCGGTTGCCAATAAGAACTAATGAAATAATGTATCAGGCAAAATAAGGTGATGAATAATGAGAAACTTATTACGTGTTGCTTCATACTATTAATATAGTTCATGTGATACCTCTTAAGTTATATCTTGAAAGAAGAAACATTGTATTTAAGCACCTTTTTCATGATAACAGAATAGAATAAAAATAAAAGGTAGGCTCAAATGCACTATATTTTAGAACAGATATCAATAAAAAAAGAGAGTTTTCACTCTCTTTCATCAATTTGTGCTCGTATTGATATTTTTGCACACACACAGACTTTCGCATGTTCTACATGTTTTTTTACATTCTGCTTGCTCATCTAATGTATATAATTCATTCCACGCGCTAGAATTAGGTTTTTCTCGAAATAAAGCAACGTACACATTCATAAACTTTTCTGCTTTTTCTCGAAGATTGTTTTTCTGCTCGCTCACATTGGGTGCATGATGAAGAAAGTGGCCGGCAACCTGTGTGCAAAAGCGTGCATAATTTTTAGTAAACAAAATAAAAGTATGCCACAAATTATCAATATCTTTGCTCATCATTTCAATAGATTCTTTAGGTAACAATGCGCACATTACTAAATACCGCATAAGTTCTTGATGATGTAGCGTAACTAACGAATCATCTACTTTAAAATCTCTTTTATATCGTTCAAGCACCGGTTTCATATCATATGACATTGCACGTGTCATTGTTTTCTCAACTATCGCTGCTGAATGTTGCACGGGCATTAAAATTGAACCTAAACAAAGATTCAAACAAAGAATACTAAAAAGATTTTTCATTATATTAACTTTCGAAATGTTGCATATGCTTCATGCTATTAACACAATTTAGAGACGTTTTGTCACTATTTCGATTCGAGCAAATATAAAAGTATCTTAGTCACCCATACAATCCATACAATCTGATTGCCCAGACAACTTACAAAGTAAATTCCAAACCTTCAAGTCAGGTGCTTCTTGAAATAGAGTGCTATATACGCTTATAAACTTTTCTGCTTTTTCTTTAATATTGTTTTCCTGTTTATTTACATTTGGTGCATGGTGAATAAATCGACCGGCAACTTGCTTGCAAAAGCGGGCATAATCTTTAGTAAACAAAATAAAGGTATGCCAAAGCGGATCAACTTCCTTACTCATCATCTCAATACCTTCTTTAGGAGACAATGAACACATTACTAAATAACGCATAAGTTCTTGATGATGCAGAGTAATTAACTCATCTTGCACTTTATGATCTTTTTTATATCGTTCAAGTATCGATTTCATATCAAAAGACATTGCACGTGCCATTGTTTCATTAACCTCAACTGTTTTGTGTTGCGCTGGGAGTACAATTGAACTTAAACAAAGATTCAAACAAAGAATTCTAAAAAGAGATTTCATTATATTAACTTTCGAAATGTTGCATATTCTTGATGCTATTTAACATAAATTAGAGGGGCTATAGCCCCTCATTCACGATTCAATCGATAACGCTAAAAACTATTTCCCTTGTGGTAACCTATCCCATACCTCGCGGGAGGGCGATTTTCCAAAAGCTTCTTCATAAGCCTGGCTAAATGGTTGTGCTTTTTTAAAATTCACTTGTCCTTGTTTCACGCATTGCTGCACTGTAATTTTTTTACTAATAATATTATTACAAAAATCTGCATATTGTTTTTTAAATTGACTAAAAATATCCCACAAATTACTAACATGAGTACTCATCAAGGGTACGTGAGCGTTAGAAATTGCACAAAGAATTAAGAACCGTATAAGTTCCTGCGCATGCAACTCAGCTGTTTGATCGTCTATTTTTTTAAACCGTTCTTGATATTTATCTAATATGGGCTGCATATTAAATCTCTTGAGACGTATTGTTAATATTGTTTCTACTTGTTCCAGTTGCTCATCACTAAGCGGCATAACAAGTGTAGTAAAAACTAAGGGCACGCAAAGTAATTTAAATAATAATTTCATGATTATCTTTCGAAATGTCATGCTATATAACATAATTCAGAGGGGTTTTCCCTCTATCACCATTACCCGATATTCTCGAAATCTATTTGTTTCTTGGCAACATATTCCACACATTGCTGGGAATTGTTTCTCCAAAAGCCGTTTCATAATCATTGATAAATGCCTGAGCTTTTTTAGGATTAACTTGTCCTTTTTTCACGCAAGCATTATATTCGATTTCTTTTTTTTGCTGCAGAAGTTGTTGACAAAAAGTTGCATATAAATGTTTTAATGAAGTAAAAATTTCCCAAAATCTACCAACATGTGTACTCATTAGTGGTATTCTATTATTAGGTGCAATTGCGCAAAGAATCATATAACGCAAAAATTCATTAGAATGTAATTGAGCAGTAATTTCATCTACTTCATAATTCGCATAATATTCGGCTAAAACCGGTTTCATATTAAAGGTTTCTATGCGTTCTTCTATTTTTTTTACTTGATCGCTTTGTTTTTTATTAAGCGGCTGTACAAGTGTTGTGAAGATCAAAGGCACACAAAGTAATTTAAATAATAATTTCATGGGTTATCTTTCGAAATAAAAAATTTGGTTCATGCTATTTAAACAAGATAAGGTCAGAATAAGATAGATTGTTTATTGCTACTACTCCTTCTCAATTGATAAAATCCGTATTACTTATATATTTTTATAATGCGTAGAAAATATAATTGATTAAATCGATAAAGTTAAGAATAAATAAAGAACGTCTTGAGAGCAACTATGAATGTTTGGACATTAACACTTAC
>CAYPYR010000078.1:0-3897 GCA_964415095.1 uncultured Pseudomonadota bacterium
AAAATAATACCGTGTTGCACATGGTAGCACTTGGACATATACGTAACCAACAACAAGAAGAGATAACGCCGAATTATGAAAAAATCGTAGAACTTCTTATGGAACTAGATACTAACTGTCACTTAGGTACTATGCAAAATAAGCAAGGTGATACACCGAGTCATTTAGCAGTAAGAAATCTCGATGTAGCATTAGTGGAAATATTTGATAAATATGATCTAATTTTTGATATACAGAATAACGCTAACGAAACTCTTGGTAGTTTAATAAATCAAGTTGCTGGCAAAGTTGATAGTATTAAACCAATAATCAAAAAAACAAGATAGATTTTCATTAGTTAACACAAACAATTGTAATTATAATGGCCCAGCAGAAAAACTGGGCTCATTTTTTATCACGGTAAGAGAAAATATGCACAAATTTATTTACACCATTCTGCTTACAATATTTTCTATAATTACAATTGTTGATGCAACACCGCCTGAAACACTTTATCCAGCACATATCGTCGCAATTTACGAGGGAGAAAATCATGTATTGCGAGAATATATTCGTCAAGGTCATCCCGTCAACGCACCCTCTCCTGATGATGATGCAACTGCGCTGCATTTTGCGGTAGCACGCGGTAATATTGAAGCAGTGCGCCTTCTGTTAGATCACCATGCAAATAGATATCAAAGAGACATACATGGAAATACTCCTCTGCACACGTTAGTACTGAAGCACGATCCGCGCGATACTAATGAGTTATATGCTAAAATTGCTGCATTATTGCTAAGCAATAATAATGAGCAATTGGCGTATGAGGAAAATAATGCACAAGAAACGCCACTGCTTATCATCACAAGAAATAAAGATAATTTGATGATCAATACTTTTCTAAATTTTAATCTTGATTTTACCTTTAGAACAACTAATAATATCTCTCCCTGGGAAGAGTTACAGCAAGAGGAAATATTATTGGCACGTACTATGAATTTAATCCGACACGGTCCATTTTAAAAGGAGAACCTCATGAATAAGTATATTTTTCATGTTTTTTTGATGATATTTTTTGGTTTAAATAACGTCGTTTATGCAATCACTCCTCTCATGGATGCAATCAATAAGCAAGATAATAATTTACTGCAAGAGCTTATCAAAAAAAAGCACGATGTTAATGAACAAGAAGTAGAATGGCGGAAGACTGCGTTACATAGTGCCGCTTGGTTAGGAAATGTAGAGGCAGTAAGAATGCTTTTAGAAGCCGGTGCAGATCGATGGTTACTTGATCGTGATGGGCATAGTGTACTCCATATGGTAGTACTCGGTCATATGCGCAATCAGCAACAAGAAGCATTAAATGATCGTTATACCAAAGTTCTGGAACTAATAATCGCTAATGAACATCATGAACTTGGAAAAATTCAGAATAAAATGGGTGATACGATTATGCACATGGCGGTAAGAAGTGGTGATGATTTTATGGTCAAAACTTTCAAGCGCTTTAATCTTTATTATAATCTACAAAATAATGATGGATTTACTCCGAGTGATCTTGTAGAACAATGCAAGAAAAAGCTTGAAAACATTGAAAAAGAATTATCCAATTAACCCAAAATGTCGCCCTACTCCAGAATTATCAAGCGCTTTTCCTAATTCTTCAGAAGCTTCATTTTGTGTGCCTTGTAGATTTTCGTCATTTCCCAAACTAAATCTTTCCCAAATACCTTGTATAGTTATCCAAAACTGATAGCCATCATTTTTATGTTCTTCACAAAATTTTTCGATTGCATCAAGATCGTTATTTACTAAAAAAGGTTGCAGCGTATTTTGAAGACGTTGAATGTTCCTTAAACCACGCTGAGATTCTTCAAAAGATGCTTCTCCCTCTTCTTCACCAAGCGATTCTATATGCAACGCTTCAATTTCATTATCAAGAGCTATACGGTCAACAAGCGCTTCAAACCTACGATTAGACTCAGCAAGCTCTCGTTCTTCATTAAGAGCACTATTATCTATAGGAATATTATTATCTGCTTCGCGAGAGCTTGCTAAAATTCTATCGTGAGGAGCACAAGCCACATCATATATACTTATCAGTAATAATGTGCTCAAGCATGCTATATATGTTTTCATAAATATCCTTTCACCAATTTATGTTGAACGTAAACCATCGTCCTACTCCAGAAAGATCAATCGCTTTCCCGAGCTCTTCAGAAGCTTCATTTCGTACACCTTCTGGATTCTCGTTATTTCCCAAACAAAAACTTTCCCACATACATTCCATATCTATCCAAAATCCCTCGCCATCATTTTGATGTTCTTCACAAAATCTTTTGACTGCTTCCAAATCGTTATTTACTAAAAGAGAATGTAGGGTATTTCGAAGATTTCGAATGTTCCTAAGACCACTTTGATATACTTCATTCGATTCCATCTCAGCTCTACGAGCTTCATACGCTTCAAACCTACGATGGATATCAGCAAACTCTCGTAATTCATCAAGATTATTATTATCTACATTAATATTACTATCTGCTTCGCAAGAGTTCGCTGAAGTTATCTCGGAAGGTATACAAGCCATATCATACATACTTATCAGTAATAATGTGCTAAAGCATGCTATAGATTTTTTCATAAATATTCTCTCAAAAATTTAAGATCATTAATCACAATAGTATATTGTTACTTGGAATATTAAAAATATTCGTGTCTATCTACTAGGCTGCTCAGGTTGATCAATAGCTACTTTGAGCATTTCAGTTGCTTCATTTTCGATATGCTCATTGGTTACTTGATGGAAAGCACTTTGCAAATCATCCAAAGCTGCCTCTTTTAATCCTAGAAAAGGCATCCCTGCAACATTTTGTATTGTTCTTTCCACATATTTAATATTATTCTTGCGTAACGCATCAATCATTTTTACTGTAAATGCTGATTTAGGCATTGCCACGATTGTAGAAAAAGAATGTGCACCAAATATCATCATGCAACATAGAATAGCTATTTTCATGTTATCTACCTTTTAATAATTTTAATAACCTTTTTAAAACTGACCAGATTGATCAATAGCTTCTCCAAGCATCTCAGTTGCATTATTTTGGATCCCAGCTTGAGTAGCTTCGCGCCACGCGTTTTGCACATCACACCAGAAAGCACGCTTATTCAAAAGGGGAACATCTTGCGCAAGAGCGTTGAATTGTTGTAGATATTTCACATTATTTGCACGTAACGCTTTAATCAAGTGCTCCTTGATAACTGGTGAACCTATCTCTTGATTGTTCATTGCAAAGGTTTGCGTAAAAGAATGTACACCGAACATCATGATGCAGCATAGAATACGTATTTTCATGCTATGTACCTTTTAATAATTTTAATAACCTTTTAAAGCTTGCTAGATTGATTGATAGCATCTTTAAGAATCTGAGTCGATTCATTTTTGATATTATCTTTGGTCACTTTGTTAGAGGCACTTTGTAATTGTTTCCAAAAAGCAGTTTGAAGGCCTGGAGCTTTCGTCCCAGCAACAAGTTCTATTGTTCTTTCCACATGTTTAACATTATTATCACGTAATGCTATTATCAGTTTTTCTTCGAATTCTGTCGTTCTTGTTATTTCTTGACCATTCATCGCCACGATTGTAGAAAAAGAATGTGCACCAAATATCATGATGCAACATAGAATACGGATCTTCATAATCATCTCCATTTTATCTTAAAGTATAATAATCGCGTCCCAATATCGATTTATCATGTTTATCGACTAATTTACTTAATGCTTGCATGGCCTCATTTTGATATTGTTCATTTAATTCATTGCAAATAGATCTTGTATTATTCCAAAATTCTAACTCTTCATCTGTATAACGAAGGAAAAATTGTTTGAGATTTTCTTCATCATTTGTTGAAACAAGTG
>CAYPYR010000079.1:0-3762 GCA_964415095.1 uncultured Pseudomonadota bacterium
GCGATAAAAAAGAGTGCGCTGATGATAATAAAGTTGCGCTCAAGATGTGCATAATGGGTCAAGGTGGTTGCGACGATCGCTGTGGCAAGAACAATCAACATGGGTTGGTGTGTGGCACCACGATGACGCAGAACGCGCGGGATAACATACAATAGCGCAATGATACCGAGTCCAACCAATTGTTGTATGAGTAGACAACCTGCGGCAGCGCACAGCAGTGCGCGATCATACCAGAACCGTCCCTTGCTTTTGATATCAATATCTGGAAAGAGACTGCCGGCAATACCTAACGTAAACCAGGTTAGCTCATAATAAAATAGTTGAGTTGGATAGCATGCACATGATGCAAGAGAAATTCGTAGCAGTGCATATGCTGCAATGCCGCCCATAATATGACCTCTATAATTTGCCATGTAGGTACCGTGTTATTTTAGTGCCCGGGTAATAAAATGCCAAAATACGTTTAAAATCCCATCCACGTTTGACTAATTCTCGTGCGCCATGTTGGCACAAGCCGATTTGATGGCCAAACCCTCTACCATTAATTTTTATGCGTGGCGGTTTATGCGCATGTGGCATTTGTTCAAACGTTACACAGCTGCTCCAGACTTTGGGGCCAGCATACTTATTAAATCGTGATACCGGCATAACCAGTTGATTTTTGGTACCACGTAGTAGAATAGTGTGCACGAGACCCGCGTGATCTTTTTGGTAGGCACGTACCGTACAAAGAGTACCAATAGCTGTTATTTTTTTGCCATGCACGGGATCACGCGCAAGATTCTCTTGTAACTGCTTTAATGATAGCTCTCGTGTCCATCGTGCAAGTGAGCAGGATGCGCAAAATCTGCATGCCGCTTTTCTTCCCAAGTACGGATGATATTTAATAAGTGGATTTTTTATACGTGCGGTTGTGATACCACCACAACAGGCATCGAACATAGTGAGTGCCGGTCTGCCATGATAGGTTACGATAAGATCACGCGTCTCTTTAATAGCATCATGTACATGTTCGTGCTCATGATGTCCTTTGTAATTTTGATGAAGGTTCGTGCATTGCACGTCATACGGTAGTCCATGCGCGCGGGCGTGCATCATGTGATGTATTGCATAGGTGCGTGAGGCAAGCGCCTGTACTTTTTGTACCTCATGTGGCCAGGATTGAAAAATTTCATACGGAAGTACGGCATATAAATATTCATCAATTGGTACTGTATTAATCAAAAATACTGATTGGTTATTATCTTTTTTTACCAGAGAGAGTTTCCCGGCAAAGGTTTGATGATTGAGTGTAAAATGTTTATCGCGTGGGGTAATAGTGATGCGCGTGCCTCGATAATAGAATTTCTTTTTTGGCGAGCTATAGACACAAAACCCTTGTTTATTAAGACTCACCATGAGTTTTGGTGCACGAAAACGCAGGCGTTGATCAGCAGTACCTGGTATTGCGATAACAAATCCGTTAGGACATTCGATGATGTAGGATGATGTTTTTTGATCAAGCGAGAATTTGCCAAGATTGACGCGTACCAATAATGGCTTGGTATAAATGACGCATGGAGTAAGTAGACTAAAAGCACATATAATAAATGCTCGTGCTACCATTGCGCATCCTTAAAATTTAATTATGCGTTCATCAAGCAATTTTTTAAAACCAACCGGCATTGCGCCTTTGGTATCGATTGCTTTGTTGGCAAGATCATCGGCGGTTTGGTTTTGATCGCGCAAGACATGCTCAAAGCGTACTGATAAGTCATCGATGAGTTCATTAATGAGCGTATGCAATTGACGCAATATAGGATTTTGTACTTTGTATTTCCCCTGCATCTGCTTGATCAATAATTCTGAATCAGACGTAACAATAAGCGAATTTTTTTGAGCTGCACAGCGTTTGATTTCAGCATGAATGTAATATACACCCAATGCAAGTGCAAGATATTCAGCTTGATTGTTTGTTTTAGTTCCTAAAAAAACGGCATGGCGTTTGTGCGATTTTTTATTACATTCTATATAAATGCCGGCGCCTGATGGTCCTGGATTGCCGCGCGATGCACCATCAACAAAAAGATGCCACTGATGAACACTACTAACTGCGGGAGATTTTGTTTTATCTGCTGGTGCAAAACTGAGAAATGATTCTTGAAATTCCATTATGATCCTACGCGAATATTCGTATTATACTGTTTAATACGATGCGGTATCATTAGCGACTTCAGTAGCTTTATCATAATACAAATAACGATAACAATTTTGACATTGAACTACGGCGTTACGTTTGATGCGCGCAAAATCTTGTGGCAGCACATGATAATAACAGACGCTACAGCTTTGATGAAGCAGAGGCACAATAGGATTTGCAACTTTCCCTTTGAGTTGACGATAGCGTGTCTGCCATTCTGCCGGTAGCAATCTTATTTTTTCTTCTTGCGCATCTTCTAATGCTGTGTTTTGCATCTCAAGCTCTTTAATTTTTTCTTGGAGAGCAGTAATTGCCTGTTCTTCATTAGAGATCAATTTTTCATGCGCTGCGGTGATATCGGTAAGTTTTTTCTGCGTACCCTCAAGTTCATGCCATGCACGAATGAGTCCATCTTCAAGTTGAGCATAGCGGAGACTTAAACTAGCAAGTTCTCGCTCGGCGGATTGAATCTCTTTATGAGTACGTGAATTTTCAAGTGTATTTTTAACTTGTGACTGACGTGCTGCAAGTTCTTTTAATCCGTGCTCAATATCACGTACCGCTTTTTGTTCAGCAAGCACTTTGGCGGAATATTGCGTGATTTCTGTTTCGAACACACGAATTTCGTTGCGATGAGTATCAATTTCGAGCGTTACGCCGTCAATAGATTTTTTAATTGCTTGGCATTGTTGGTCAAGGTTGACGAGTGAGATTAACTGTTGCCAGATTGGCGTTGACATAATCGCGTCCTCGATGGTTTTAAATTTGGTGGGCCCACCAGGACTTGAACCTGGGACCTTTCGGTTATGAGCCGACTGCTCTAACCAACTGAGCTATGGGCCCGCCATATTTTGTAATGATATCTTGAACTTATCACGTGATATCGAGCGGTATATCGCTGCGTACTCCACATTCAAGACGATATCTTATTACAGAGTATTGTAATGCAACTACGAGCAATTGTGAAGTAAAAAATCTTTTAAACGCATACTATATCCCCATTCATTGTCATACCAAGCATATACTTTACTCATTCCTGCTACCGTTGTCGTGAGTTCAGTATCAATAATAGCGGAATGCGCATTGCCTTTAAAATCGCTTGAAACCAGCGGAATGGCACAACAATCAAGTATCCCGTCAAGTGCATTTTTTGATTCTTGAATAAAGGCTGCATTTATATCATCGCTGCTTGGATTTTTTTTTGTACAAAATGAGAAATCAAGAAGTGATACGATGGGAACTGGCACGCGAATTGCATGTGCTTTAATTACGGTTGCAAGGTCGGGAAAGAGTGCTTTAATCATGCTGCTTGCGCCCGTTTTGGTGGGCACGATATTAATAGCTGCCGCGCGAGAACGCCGCAGATCATCTTCTTCGACATCAAGTAAGACTTGCGTATTAGTGTAGGCATGAGCAGTGGTCATTAACCCGCTGGTAATAGTAAAATGTTTATGCAATACGGCAATGACTGGTGCAAAACAATTGGTAGTGCAGCTGCCAAGCGACACGATGTTATGTTTATCTGGGTTATATGAATCGCTGTTAACACCGGGAATTATGGTTATGTCTTCACCGTGCATGGG
>CAYPYR010000080.1:0-3757 GCA_964415095.1 uncultured Pseudomonadota bacterium
CGACTTTCAAGTTCTGAACCAAACCTTCAAAACATTCCGGTAACTTCTCTTTATGGTAAGCGCATACGTTCGGCGTTTGTTGCCGGAGAGGGAAAACGATTTCTCTCAGCAGATTATTCACAAATCGATTTACGTGCATTAGCTTATTTGAGCCAAGATGAGAACCTTATCGCCGCATTTGCAGGAGGGCGTGATATTCATGCTAAAACCGCAGCAGAAATTTTTGGTGTAGCCATTGACCAAGTAACCTCAGAGCAACGTCAAGTAGGTAAGCGCATTAACTTTAGTATAATATATGGTCTTACACCCTTTGGTCTTTCACGAGATTTGAATATTAAGCTTTCAGAGGCGCGCCTTTATATTGAACGCTATTTTGCGCAATACCCGCGGGTGGCACAGTGGATGCAAGAAGTGGTTGATCTGGGTAAAATAAAGGGATATGTGGAAACCGCCTTTGGTCGTCGGCGGTATATACCTGAATTACTTGAACGCAACAAGACGCTTTTTGAAGGAGCGCGCCGGGTAGCAATCAATACACCGGTACAGGGTACTTCTGCAGAAATTATAAAACTTGCCATGATCAAAATTGATAAAGCACTGACTCATCGCGGACTAAATGCCAATATGCTCCTGCAGATCCATGATGAATTGCTCATAGAGTTTGATCAGGAGATAGAAGATGAACTTAAAGCCGTCATTCAGGAATCTATGGAAAATGTGGTTGATTGGAATGTGCCGCTCACGGTAGCTCTGCGGACCGGGAAAAACTGGGCAGAGGTTACTAAATAATCGTTAAGATTTTACAGGGTAAATGCTCGTGAAAATTTAGCAAGAATTGCTTGGACGAAAAAGCAATTGACTTTTACCCTAAATGCCGGCATTATCGATAGTAATCGCATTCAAATCCTTATTATCAAATATATCTTTGGAATTTCTTAAAAAAATTACCCGTAAAGTTTTTAGGATTCACCAAAAAGGGTTATGCAAGACAATATTCGAAATAAATAATCATAAGTTAGTTATATCTTCTTAAAGAAGCGAAGGATGCGCGATGGCAACAAGTAAATCCGGTGGTTCTACTCAAAACGGCCGCGATAGTAAAGGCAAACGTCTCGGCTGTAAACGTTTTGATGGACAACAAGTAAATTGCGGTGAAATTTTAGTGCGTCAACGTGGTACGCATATTCATCCTGGTGTTGGTGTAGCACGTGGTAAGGATGATACCTTATTTGCGATGACTGCAGGTGTGGTTAAATTCCGTAAAGGTTTTAAAAATCGAACATTTGTAACCGTCCTCGCTGCTTAATACTCGTATTAAACAATCAATTTTGTGATCGGAGAGTATACTATGATTGATTTTTTAAAATACCGATACATAGGTTATTGGCTTTCTCTAGCGCTGTTTATTGTAGGTGCTGGTGTATTCTGGCATAACAAAACGACGACAGGATCCGGATTTCTTTATGAAATAGATTTTGTCGGTGGTACTGAGCTTACCGTAGCATTTGATCGCCCTATTAACATAGAGCAGGTTCGTGCTGCAGTAGCAGAAAAAGGTTATACACCACAATCAATTGGCGTAAGTGAACAGGGCGGACATCGTGAATTCTTAATGCGCACCGCAACAACTCTTGAGCAAGACTTAGGGCTTGATAAAGAAATGCATGCATTATTAACCACGGCTATTCCCGATAATCCAGCGAAAATTCTCAGTATCTCCTCAGTAGGAGCACAAGTTGGACGCGATATTATGTGGAACTCTATTTTAGCAGTTCTTCTTTCATTGCTCTTTATCTTGCTCTACATTGGTATTCGATCTGAATTGCGTTTTGCACTTGGTGCAGTTGCGGCGCTTGGCCATGATATGCTCTGGATGTTGGTCTGTTTGCTTATTTTTCGCGAACAATTTTCCTTGAATGTGCTTGCAGCAATTCTAGCAATCTTAGGATATTCGCTTAATGATACTATCGTAATTTTTAGTCGAATTCGCGAAAATATGAAAAAGTTGCGTAACATGCCTGAGTTTGATATTGTTAATTTAAGTATTAACCAAACACTTCGCAGAACATTGCTTACGAGTTTCTCAACATTGCTTGCAGTTCTTGCAATATTCTTCCTTGGTGGAGAAGCATTACACGGATTCGCATTTACAATGATGGTAGGTATCATAGCAGGAACATATTCGTCGATTTATATCGCAAGTCCCGTAGTACTTGCCTATGGATCGTCAAAGAAACAATAATCTGTACGCAATAAAAACAGAGTTTCGGTTAAAAATAATATAAATTTCAATAACTAGTGCTATAAGTAATGCGTGCAATTTATAGCACTAATCTACATAGATGATTATGCCAAAAAAAAATGATGATTTAATAAAAGGCGAGTCTGTTTCAAGAGAGACAGTCTCTTCAGGACAACAGAATCAAGAAAATTCTCAAACTTATAAGGACGTGCCTAGCATGTTTCAAAAAGGTTCAATTAATGTTCAAGAACTAAAAGAAATGAACATTAAGGATCTCATGGACTATGCAAAAAAGCTAAATATTCCTGAGGCCGGTTCTCTTAAAAAACAAGAAATTATTTTTAAAATTCTTGAGTCGCAATCAGACATGAAAGCAGAGATCTATGGCGAAGGTGTTCTCGAACGCTTGCCAGATGGTTTTGGTTTTTTGCGATCGCCTAAATTTAATTATGTACCTGGACCGGATGACATCTATGTTTCTCCTGTACACATTAAGCGATTCAGTCTGAGAACTGGTGATGTGATTAAGGGAGTAATTCGTAAACCTAAAGAAGGCGAAAAGTATTTTGCGCTGCAACGTATTGATAGCGTAAACTATGAATCACCTGCTGCATCAGTAACTAAAACTGCATTTGAAAATTTAACCCCCATTTTCCCAACGCAACGGTTTGTTCTAGAATATGAACCAACGGTGCTTTCAACACGGGTTATGGATATTCTGACACCAATCGGTAAAGGCCAACGTGGATTAATTGTTGCGCCACCGCGTACCGGTAAAACGGTTTTGCTCAAACAAATAGCTAATAGCATTGTTGCAAATCATCCTGAAGTAATCTTAATTATATTGCTCATTGATGAACGCCCTGAAGAAGTAACTGATATGCAACGTTCAGTAAACGCTGAAGTCATTAGTTCAACGTTTGATGAATATGCATCACGACACGTTCAAGTAGCAGAAATTGTGCTTGAAAAAGCAAAGCGCTTAGTAGAATATGGCAGAGATGTGGTAATTTTGCTTGATTCGATTACTCGTCTTGCGCGTGCCTATAACACGGTATCACCTGCTTCAGGTAAAGTATTGACGGGTGGTATTGATGCTAATGCATTGCAACGACCAAAACGATTCTTCGGTGCAGCACGTAATATCGAAGAAGGCGGATCGCTTACGATTATTGCATCAGCATTGATTGAAACCGGTTCACGTATGGATGATGTTATCTTTGAAGAATTTAAAGGTACGGGTAACATGGAAATCCATCTTACGCGCAAACTTGCTCATCGTCGTGTATACCCAGCATTCGATCTTCAAAGTTCTGGTACTCGTCGTGAAGACTTATTGCTTGATGAAGAAGTACTCAAAAAAGTATGGGTGCTCCAAAAGTTCTTGGGCACTATGAATACAGTTGAAGGTATGGAATTCTTAATTGATAAGATGCGCATGACTAAGACCAATCAAGAGTTTTGGGATTTGATGAATCGCAAAAAAAGTTCTGGATCTGCAACTAATGGTTCAAA
>CAYPYR010000081.1:0-1525 GCA_964415095.1 uncultured Pseudomonadota bacterium
GAATGCTCTGATGCATTGGTAAATCGTGGGCTATCTATTGATATTATTGAGATGCAAGACCGCATCTTGCCAGCACTAACTGATCTTAAAGCAGCCGCAGCCATAATGCGTCAAATGCCTGCCAATGTTCGCGTTCATCTTTCTACCCGCGTAGAAAAAATTGATACTGATGGAGAAAAAGCATGTGGCATTGTGCTTGATAACCAAGAATATATTGCGACCCAAATGGTGATTTTCGCCATCGGTAGCACACCAAATACTGCGGTTTGTGGCGATGCCGGTATTACCCTCCAAAATAATCGTGTCGTTACGAATGAATTCATGGAAACGAATATTCCGGGTATATTTGCTGGCGGTGATATGTGCATGATACGCGATCTTGCAACCGGAAAATTGGCACCCAACACATTGTGGCCAGATGCTATGCAACAAGGCATGATTGCCGCTCAATCAATGGTCGGTGCACCAAAATCGTATCCCGGAACATTGGTTATAACCAGCTCACGTTTTTATAACACGACGATCGCTCATTGTGGCAATGTACTGACTCCTGATCAGGATGATACTATCATCGTACGTGAAAATGATGATTATTATCACAAATTTGTAGTAAAAGACGGTGTTTTGACTGGATTTCTCTTGATTGGTAATATACAATCATTAGGCGTTTTACGTTCATTAATCTTGCAAAGAACAAAAGTTTCTTCAAAAGATTTAATTGGTTAAGAACGTACACAGCTTTTCTTGAGTATTACTATTACAAAAATCCTAATTATACGAGGTCAGACACTATGTTCCGTCATTTTTCTTTATTAAGTCTTTCGTTATTTTGCGCTATTTCTTGCAATGCAAATTCTATTGAAGATTTGCTCTGCGCTATAAGATTAGGTAACTCTACTGAAATTGCATATATTATTGAGCAAAACCCTAGTATTTTAGAAGAACGTGATGCATCGGGTAATACCTTGTTACACTATGCAGTATATTCTCAAGAGATTTATCACTTGCTAAAATTCTATGATCTTGACGACTCAATAAAAAATCAAAATGGTGATACACCCAAGATGCTTTTTGATGCACAACAACAAAAAGATTGCCCTCGTTATCGATAAAGATGAACTCACGCACTTTGATACTATTTCTTACTCTTGTATCTAATTATTCATTGATAGCAATGGGATACGAGCAACCGCAACTGCGGTTCACCGCTATGCCAACTTGGGAGCCTACTCCCCAAATCATTAATAATTTGATATTATCTACACCACTACATCGTGCAGTTTTTTTCGAAGATATTGATAAGATCATAAGCCTAATCAATAAAAAAGTTCCGGTGAATGCTCAAAATTCTGATGGTGAAACACCTCTGCATTTCGCTGCTGAAATAGTAGATGCAAAAAAAAGAAATAAAATTTATCAAATTTTAGTACAAGCTGGCGCGGAGCAACATCTTTCTGATTATCTTAACAGAACTCCATATCGTAAAATGTGTTTACATAATAAACGCGATATGCGTATGAATATG
>CAYPYR010000081.1:1625-3543 GCA_964415095.1 uncultured Pseudomonadota bacterium
GTGGTAATTGCCGTTTCTGGCACACCAGAGAGTTCAAAATGGTGATGAATTGGCGCCATTTTAAAAATGCGTTTACCCCGCAGGCGATAAGATGCAACTTGTAGCATTACGGAAAGTGTCTCAAGTACAAAGATACCGCCAGCAAGCGGCAGAAGCAATTCTTGTCTGGTCATAATTGCCATAAAGCCAAGCGTTGCTCCAAGCATGAGTGAGCCAACATCACCCATAAACAATTGCGCAGGATGCGCGTTGTACCACAAAAATCCAAGTAGGGCGCCAATAATAATTGATGCGATGATCACCAACTCGCTCGTACCAGCAAATGATAGATGCAAGTAGGTTGAAAATAAAAAGTGTCCGGTAAAATAAGCAATGGTGCCATACGCATAAAACGCACTTACTAAAACACCACTTGCAAGTCCATCAAGACCATCGGTAAGGTTTACCGCATTACTGGTACTTACTACCACAAACGCACCCCAGGGAATAACGAAAATACCAAGTGGTATAAAATATTGTTTAAAGAGTGGAAAGTATAAATTTGTATCAGGCTGCACAAAGACATACCAGAACGCGAGCAATAGACCAGCAAGCCCCCATTGTAAAACAAACTTTTGCTTGGCACTGATACCGCGTTTACTCGTAATTTTTAACCAATCATCAAAAAAACCAATTAACCCATATCCTAAAAGCGTTAGGAATATCAGCCAGACTTTGAGCGATCGTAAATCGTTCCAGAGCAAAATACCGAGTAGGGTTACAAAACCGATCAGCACCCCTCCCATAGTTGGGGTATTGTTCTTTACTTGATGCTGCTCAGGCGTGTATTCTCGTACTTTTGACCTGAAATGCTGCTTGGCAAACTCAATAAATCGGTTACCTAATATCAACATTAATATAAAAGAGGTACCCAGGCCTAAAATTGCGCGGATAGTCACATATTCAATAACACGCAGAGCCGGCAGTGCCTGAATTGCGTAAGAAGCTAAATGATATAACATAGGTTTCTTTTCGAAATTATAGTAATTATACGCTTTTTTTCACATGAGTGTTTGTAGGATGGGACAAATTTTCGTACAATAGAAGATATCATATTACTGGTGGGAACATAACTTTTTTGAACCTTGAGACATATTACTATTATGACAACACAACATTTTGATGTAATCGTCGTTGGTGGCGGTCACGCAGGCATTGAAGCGGCACATGCTGCAGCACAATTAGGATCACGCACTCTATTAATTACGCTTGATACCGAAAAAATTGCACTTATGCCCTGCAACCCGTCTGTAGGCGGCCTTGGTAAAGGTCATATGGTATATGAAATCAGTGCGCTTGGCGGTCTTATGCCAAAACTTTGTTCCAGCACTTACCTACAAGCTCGTATGCTCAATACCAGTAAAGGTCCTGCTGTGCAGGGCTTGCGTCTACAAATAGATAAATATGCGTATAAGACGGCTGCACAAGCGGTACTCAAAGAGTTACCAAATCTCACTATTCATGATGGCATGGTGCACGAGATCATGATTGCTATCACTGATTCAACCAAAAAAATTACTGGTGTTCGCACTAAAGATGGTCATCAATTTAATGCACCCACTGTTGTCATCACCACCGGCACCTTCTTAAATGGATTGGTCCATGTTGGACTTGATCATCATGCTGCTGGTCGTATGGATGAAGCCGCTGCAACCGGTCTTTCGGAATCCCTTGCTGATGTTTTAGGCCTTGAACTTGGTCGACTTAAAACCGGCACACCCCCAAGAATTTTGCGTTCGAGCATCGATTTTTCAGAACTTGAAAAACAGGATGCGCATAGTCTTGAATTCTTATTCGAATGGGAACCGGTGCATAGTGTTGAAAAAATGCCATGCTACCTAACCTATACCAATGAACAAACGCATGAAATTATTCGTGA
>CAYPYR010000082.1:0-3520 GCA_964415095.1 uncultured Pseudomonadota bacterium
TACATTTGAAATACTTGCAGAGGAGTTTTCAAGTTCTGAGGTAAGAGAATATATCAATCAAAAAGATGCAAAAGGCTGCACGGCCCTGCATTATGCGGCGGCATTATTTGATGCAGAGTTAGTACGTTTGCTTATTGGACTTGGTGTTTTGCGGGATGTGCAAGATGAATGCCAAAATACACCTGCTCACTATGCAATATTAAAATGCCCTCAATATTATAATATCGCTAGAAGTTATACAAAATGTGTAAACAAATTTGCTTCAAAATTGAGCATAATATTACATGTTCTTTTGAAAGATAATGCGCTCTACTGGCATAAAGAACTTTGTCTGCTGCAAAATAATAATGGTGAAACAATAGCACATCTTTTAGCGAAGCATTCTCTGGGTGCGGATGTTTTAGTTAATTTAATTAATAATAGTATGCCCATCAATCTTGATCTTAAAGATAATGGTGGTTTAAGCGTAGCTGATATCATTGGGCAAAATAAGAATCTTTTACTACAAGAACATGGTAATAAAATATATTATGACATTTTAGATGTAATGGCTTTCACTGCTCTTATCAACAACATGACTAAAGAGAGAAGATAGTAACTATGAAAAAACTAATAAATATCCGGAAAATAATTTTACTACTGTTATGTTCCATCATGTTAAGTTCTGTGCATGCAGAGGAAGCTAAACTCATTCAATTACTGAGATCAAACAAAGTATCTGAAGCAAAAGCGTTATTATTTAGCAAAGTTGCTGAACAAAAAGGTGCTGAAGGCGCTGAACTATTAAAAAATCTTCTCGGTATAGTAATTGTAAGTGCGTTACAGATGTCAGATGCTGATAGAGAGCAATTTGATGATCCCGAAGCATGGGAACGGTTTACCAATGAATTTACTATTCCAGAAATCAAAGCGTATGTAGATCAAAAAGATGAAGATGGCAGAACTGCGCTGCATTATGCAGCAGCTTTACGTGATGTAGAATCGGTTTTGCTGTTGGTGGCGCTTGGTGCCACGCGTGGGATACGCAATAAATATCACAATACGCCAGCACAGTATGCAATAAAAAAATGTCCTGAATATACTGGCGATCAATCGCATGATGAATATGTAACTAACTTTGCGCCAAATCTTATTAGTGTGTTGCGCATTATCTTGCAAAATAAAAATCGGTGTTGGAATAAAAAACACTGTCTGTTACAAAATAAGCAGAGCGAGACGGTTGTTCATACCCTGATGCGACATTCTATAGGTGCCGGTGTTCTTGCCAATTTAGTTCAAAGTGGTATGCCCTACAATCTTGAACTGAGAGACAAGAACGGTTTTAGTGCACAGGATATATTAGAGCAAAAGAAGAATAAATTAGAAGAAACCTGTGGCAATGATGCGTATCATAGAATTGCAGATTCCACTGTTTTAACAGGACTTATCAATAGAGTACAAAAAGAGGGAAATAATAGAGAAGAAGTTCTTGCGCAGCTTCGCAATTTTGACACAAACCAATATTAACTGTATTTATTATTACGAAAGATGATAATGGCCCCGAAAAGTTATAAAGAAACAGTATGTTTTTTAGTATTTCTAATTTGTTTGGTATCAAATACTTTGCATGCTGACCAGATATATCACGATGCAGCGGTACATTTTAATGATTTGATAATGCAACTTCGTTGTAGTCCGAAAGCTAATGCTGAGGTTATTATTTTTGAAAAAATATTAGCTATGACTGATAAGAGCATTGATGATCTTTCTTCAGCCATGGTATTCCATGCGAGCATGAAAAAAATATCTAGATGTAGATGCATATATAATGAATATAATGCTAGGGGATGCCACCACTCTACAGCGCATCGAGATTGGATGTTAGTACGTGATAAATTTCGAACACCGATAGTGGTTAAAATGATTAATATTCAAGATGAAAATGGTAAAACGCTTTTGCACTATGCAGCACGTAATTTATGTTATGAGGCCATAAGATTATTAATTTTTCTTGATGCAGATACTCATGTACAGAATAAGCGCCAAGAGACTGCGCTGCACATTTTAGTGAAGTACGTTATTAATCAAAGTTTGAACATACAAAATAAGAACGATAAAGAAATTTTTAAAGAAAAGCTGCGTGGGGCGCCAGATACTGTTCGTGCATTATTATTTTTTAAAAAAGATGAATTAGATGATACTTTGCTTATGATGAGAAACGAGAGTTGTCATACTATTACTGAGATGATAAATGCTAGTACACATGATGATTTTCTCAAACATTTTCTGACATTAGATGAATTATATCGTTGTTCTTACTGAAAGGTGCAGTAAATAATTCATCAAAACTATGCGGTGAATTTGATAATTAATATTATAAAAACGAAATAAATTAAAGGAGAGATTGTATGAATATTCGTCGATTATTATTTGCGTTATGTTTTATATTTGTTAATCCTGTGCAAGCTGAGGAAACTGACCTGATACGCATGCTTAAAGAGACAAAAGTTAAAGCAGCACAGAAGCATTTATTCAATATGGTAAAACAACATGGTGCTGATGTTAATGTACTTCAGGGAGTGATGAATATTGTACGAGCTGAAATACTTGATAAAAGGCAATTAAGATCGCATAAAGGTGCTTACGAAGTTGCATTGAAAAAATCAAGAAATGAATTCACTATTCCTGAGTTAATAGATTATATAAATCAGCAAGATGATGGAGGTAGAACAGCACTACATTATGCTGCAGCATTAGCACAGTATGAACTTATGATTATGCTTATTATACTTGGTGCCTATCGTTATACTCAAGATCAACATGGCAATACCGCTGCTCATTTTGCTATAAAGCGATGTTCTGAATACGATGGAAATGAAAAACATACAGAATATGTAAATAGATTGGGTAATACTTTGGTAGAAACATTAAGAGTGTTACTATATTGCAATGGATATCGGGAGGAAGATTTGGTGAATATGCAAAATAAGCATGGCGATACTCTTATGCATCTTCTTATTACGCATTCTCTTTGTATGTTCGTCTTAGCAAGATGTATTGATATGCCGGTAGATTACGGCATACAGAATAAGGATGGTTTGACCCCTGAAGCTCTAGTAAAAAAAGAGACCCGAGCCTATAAAGAAGAATATGGAAAGGTTGTCTTTCGCAAAATAGGAGACGTGCAGTCGGTACTTGGTTTTGTCTATAAACAAAAATATGAAAAAGAACATGGAGAGCGTTTAGATCCTTTTGAATATTCTGCGCAAGCTGGTAATTCAGTACCAGTTGATTTTCAAGCAATGATGGGTCACTGCGTACACCAATAAGATTAATGAATCTCCAGAGATGCTTTGGTTTGGTATTATTGAACCAACTTTAGTTTTAATCATTAAGGGTGTTCTGCCAGCACACCCTTAAAATCCTGCAGGCCAAAAGACAAGCTCTTCGCGAAGAGGCTTCGGCAAGCAATTTGCTTTCGTCGGGAGCCGGTGGCGTTTTATGGGCAAATAGCGTAAACTAGAGTAAAAGACAGAAGAAA
>CAYPYR010000083.1:0-3473 GCA_964415095.1 uncultured Pseudomonadota bacterium
GTATTTGATGCGCGCTATAGCATATTACTACGAAAAGATATTGAGCGTTAACTTACAACACAAAAAACAGCAATGCTTTATTCTTCACATTGAGCTTTTTATAAAATTCTTTATTCGCAATGGTGAGCAGATTATCTGTTTTTTTGAATTCAGCATTAACGTCAACTTGTACCCGATCGCTCTCTTTTATAGACCGTATGGCATTTGTTAGTTTCTGTTTAGAACGTTCATATCCTATTTTGGCTTCAAGATTTTTAGGATTTACATACAGTTGAAAGAGCGCCATATTGAAAAATGCTAATTCTCCCATATAGTTCTCATCGTGGTCATTGAGCGCTGGTTTTGTTTGTAGATGTTTTATAATGGACAGTTCTCGTTCTGCTTTCTGCAGATGCGGTTCAATAAATTGTAAATAATCACGATCACTCATGAGGCCGCCTTGCAAGGCGCAAAGAGTATCTTTAAATTGTTCTCTGACTGTCTTGTACGGGTTGTTGCCACAAATAGTAGAGCAAGTGGCAAGAAGAAAAAATGATAGTGAGAGGAATAGCCCTATATTAGTTTTAGTATATTTCAGCATATTATCCTAACTTTTATGAGATCGTGCCTGTTTATAAGCTTGCCTTTTTTTACAAACTTTTTTTTTCGATTTCATGGCAGATTTAATTAAAACGGCGGTAACTGCAATAGGCAGAGCTGCAATCGCTACTGAAATTGCTACAGGTGCAAGGGCAATAATCGCGCATTTTTCCTTACATGACAATGGTTTTATATGTATCGCTTCGCAGGACTGGGTACCGAATATAAAAGTGAGCACCAGCATGATTGATAATAGATATTTTTTCATTTAAAAAGCCTTTCTTATAAGGTCAATATGGATAAGACAGAGAACCGTCTTCTCTAATCCCAGCGTAAGAAAAGGGGGGTTGATTGTCAAAAGGGTAGCTAGTTCAGGGCTTTTATAGCTTTCATTCTCTTACAATAGCTTCTGTTTTATAGGTATTACGTGAGTAAATATTAAGATATAGAAAACAAAAATCCCCTGGATTTCTCCAAGGGATAATTATTCATAACTGACTTTTGAAAACTGGCTACCAGGCGAGGCTATGTAATAGCGAAGAACTGGCGGCAGACATTGGGCACACTTCGAACTTTTAGATGGAGCAGTTTGCGAGAAAAAGTTCGATTGATACAATCATAAGCTCTCGTATTTACGTGCCAATACTATACGCTCACCATTTTCAAGCATCTTCATCGTGAAGTCAGTTCCTTGATCATATTTTTTTACCAATTCCTTATCATGGCATATAATTAGCATGGTTACTTGCAATTGCTGAGCAAGGACATAGAGAGATTCAATAACCATCTGAGCATTATTTTTATCGAGCGTAGCAGTTGGTTCATCAAGCAATAATAACTTCGTCGGTTTTTGTAATGCCATAAGAATAGCCAATAGTTGTCTTTGGCCACCTGATAATAAATAGGCTGGTTTGTTTGTATCAATACCCATAGATGCAACAAGATCAAATACTGTAGCATCAGGCAACGAGCACAGTGTAGGATAGGCAGGCAACTTTGCCAGTTGTAGATTTTCCATGAAAGTGAATTGATTTGCAATCATAGCGTCATAATTTTGCTGCACGGTATGCACCTGTTGCACATATGAAGCAGGAAAGCTGTTATTATGTGCCTTAAACATAACACCCCCCAGTATTAATGAAGCATCAAGATGGGTATTTTTATCGGTTCTACCTTGTAAAATATTAAATAAGGTCGATTTTCCAACGCCATTATCCCCTTGAATAAAATTCACCGTATGAGGAAGAAATTCAATGGCTATATCCTTAAAAAAATACTCAGGATTCTTCGTATCAAATTTAAATGAAAGATGATTAATAAGCATTTTAGACTCCAAGATTATCATTAAGCGATCGTTGCGGCAGCTTGTGATAGGTATATATCAAAATGCATAACACAAGCACTGCTTGAACGGCCGTAAAATATTTCAAATTAAAACCAACTTTGAGCAGCATTTGCTGAAGCGTGAAGTAGGCATACGTTCCCGCTAATGGTATAAAAATTGAAAAAGGTTTTTTTATTTTCACAATCGCCTTGCCTAAAATGAGTGCAGTAATGCACATAAGTGCTTTACCTAGACCCATATTAAGTTCAATGAAATTATTTGATTGCGCAAACATATAACCACTTATTCCAGCGAGTGCGTTAGCAAGTATGATGCCGGTGATGAACACAAATGATGTCGAAATACCATAGTTTCTAAAAAATTGAGGATTATTACCATACACTCCATATGAGTAGCCAATTTGCGTTCTGAACAAACAGTATATGAGACAGGCAATGATACAGCCTATTGCTGCAAACATAGGGAGTTCAGGGTGTTGTGGCATGAAATCGAACAAGATCAGTGGATTATAGTTTTTACTTAATGAAACATACACGGGTGAAATAAATTGATTAATACCATGAAATAAACCAAAGGTTACAATGCTGCTGAGCAAATGCGGAAATCGACCTTTTTGAGTAAGCAAACTTGATGTCAAACCTACAAGTGCACCTCCAATGAGGCTGGCAAATAGAATAATGATCATCATAATGCTCATCGGTAATGCAGATGTGCCAGTAAGTGCATATGAACCAAAAATTGCACCTACCACGTAGGCAGTTTCAATACTTAAATCAGGCACTTTTAATAACGAAAAGCTGATGTACGCTCCAAGCATAAGGGGCATATGTAGCAAGGACTGTTCTATAATAACCAATAGTGTGTTAAGCATGAGTTTTTTCCTGTATTGTTCCGGTTTCCAAGTTCTGCATTTTCATCGTATCTTTGTTTAATTCAACGCGAAATTGAGTAATGGCACTTATAGGCAACTCATCTGGTTTTTTACCATAAATAAGTATCTCTTGCGCCGTGCGGGCAGCGCCAGACCCAGATTCATATTCAGTAATACCATAGGCTAATGCAGCGCCTTTTTTGCCCGATGCTAAATCAGACACGAGTAAGGTAACTCCATAACGATTACACAAAGTAACAAGGGCTTCGATACCAGCAACTACCGTATTATCGATGAGCACGAGAACCACATCCATGCCTGGTAATGAAGCAGCTACTTTTTGTTGAATTTCATTTGTTTGATAAATTTCAACGTTGTGTAATGTTGCACCAAATCTTTTAATATAGTTTTCAATTTCTTTTTTGTACTTTTCTAAACCAGTACCATGCGTTGGATCATAAACGAGCAATACGTTTTTTGCGTTGGGCTTATACTTATAAAGAATGTCCATCTCCTTCGTATAATCCACTTGCACATAGACTCCCGTTGTAGATTCGTTTGATGATTTCAGGGATTGAGCAAACTCGCGACCATCAACACCGCTGAAAACTTGGGGATTTTTTAGGCCTTTTTTCTTTATCAGTTCAGCAACTGTTTGCGAGCATGTTGCCCCAATGG
>CAYPYR010000084.1:0-1359 GCA_964415095.1 uncultured Pseudomonadota bacterium
CGTATGTATTGAAGATTCAGAAGAAAGCGCAGAAATCAGCACGCAGGAATTTTTAGAAATACCCGTTTATTATATGGATGATGAACACCAAAAAACATGCCTCGGTACCATTAAAGAATTGTTAATGGTAGATCGTTCTAGTGAAGATCCTACTAAGTATAATATGCTTTTAGAAAACGTTAACACGGGACGTGCAATTTATACCGATGTACATATATCTAATAAATTTATTGAAACAGCATTACTTCTTGGAGACCATTCATATTATTCTAATCATATTGATGCACCACTGGCTCCACTCAATTATGTAAATTCCCTCGATTCTACTTTTATGTTGCCGATGATAGAAATGACTGGCAATCATAATAGATTTATTGATAAGAAATTCTAACCAATAGTCCCCAAATTTTCAAGTTAGAAAAAATAAGGGAACACTCATAGTGTGATCACTTCTTATTAGATTAATTTTAGTCAATAGAAGAACCTGCAACTTATTGATATAATAAATTTTGCACACCAGAGATATAATTCAAAAGAAAAAGCAAAAACAATGAATATGTTTTATTTCGTAGTACTCGCGCTTTTATTAACTCCTTCTCTATTCTGCTCACAAAAAATTGATGATACAGAAATGGTGTCATTACATAATAGTGACGATCTCGATCAGTTTTCAGGTCAACTTGTCGCCTATATAGTCAATGGAAATCCTGAAAATACTATAATCGATTCTCAAGGTTACACTTTGCATCCCATCTCAAGAATTCGTTATGGTTATATCTCATCTCAAACATATGATTGGGAAAACGAAATTTGCTATCAATTAAACCCATTGCTCAAAAGAAATGAACCTAATATTGTCTACCATTTAACTAATGATCAAATTAATACGAATAGTTTACGTATGCATCTGGCAACAACAGAAGAAATGATCATTATACTTACCGCATTAGATAATGATTACGCAAAATTTGCCGAAGATTCAAGTAGACTGCATACTGACATAGACTTAATGGTCACAATATTGCTCTATGGCGTATGAATTTGAAAGATAATCATCATGAAAAAAAATATTTTATTGAGTATACTCTTAACGTTTTTACTACTACCAAGGTTTGTGATGAGTGATCCATTTTCTTTTACTGAAATACAACAAGTACATTGTGAGGCGTTAAAAACTCCATCATTTGTAACAACTCCAGATAATTGCAAACTTGCGTACTATCCATTTGTGCCAGCACAACCAAAAGCATTGGTAATTTTCTATCATGGTGCCGGATTATATAGTAATCATCTGCATCAATGGATCGCGCACCAATTAGAAAAAGAATATAACATTGGTACCTTCATGGTCGATATCCG
>CAYPYR010000084.1:1459-3442 GCA_964415095.1 uncultured Pseudomonadota bacterium
TCGCGCACCAATTAGAAAAAGAATATAACATTGGTACCTTCATGGTCGATATCCGTGGCCATGGTAACTCAAGCGGACCGCGTGGTGACGCACCGGAAATCGAGACGGTATGGCAGGATGTTTCAGTAATGATTGATCATGTACGTGCACAATATCCGAATGTTCCACTCTATCTTGCCGGTCATTCATCAGGCGCTGGACTCTTGTTAAACTATGCCGCATGGCCTTCACATAAAAAAGTTGATGGGCTCATACTACTTGCTCCTTATCTTGGGCCAATGTCAGGCGTGCTTAAAGAACATGCAGATCCCACTAAGCAATTTGCGAAGAAAATACGCACCTGGGTGTACATAATCGCGGGCATTACGAATAATCGGTTATGTGCTCATATACCTGCAGTAATCTTTAATTATCCAGATTCTGTACTTATCGATGAAAAGATCTTGCGCTATTACACCTACACGATGTCATGCGCGACTACGCCGCATCAAACAAAAACAATTTTTGAAGCAATTACGTTACCAACCAGTATGATCATTGCTGATGAGGATGAACAATTTAATGCGCAAGCAATTGCAGCGTATGCTGATGCACTTCCCGCAGCCACCACGCGTTTTGTTGAAATCATCCCGGATACTCAACATCTCACGTTACTCTTGCAAGCACCCCGATTAATTAATACAATGGTTGACAAGTTTACATCTAAATAAAGACTAACTTATACATAAAAAGGAGCAGTATGAACATAAGAATTCTAATAATTGCGTTGTTACTCGTAGGTAATGTATCAGCCCATAATACCGCATCTCTCACGCAGGCATTACACAAAGAAATAGCGAACTGCAAACATCAAAACTTGAATGAACAAGATCACCCTACAATCTTTAAACTCGTTAGAGCATTAACGACTCAAGCGCATACAAGCATGCCGCAGTATATTTCTACGTTTAGCGCAAACGGCAATATGGTTCTGAATAATGGTTCTGTGCATAGAACAGTCTCAACTATTAATGCTTATTTTGATTTGTTAGGTGATTTACATATTTGTCATGATATCTTAACAGATTTATCGTATGACGAGATTCAAGGTATTATTGCAGTTGCAATCGCAAAAAACATGCTAACACTCAAAGTAGTAGTAGCTTCATGCGCTACACTAGGCAGCACGGTGGGATTATGTTATTTTTTAAATAAGTATCTTAATCTTGGACTAGAATCAACTATTGCGGATATATTCACGTCATCTCGGCTAACTGAAACAGATAAGCAAAATATATTACTCTGCTCAATTATATTACCTATCTTTATAACATGTAGAATGTCCTCAAATTATTTACAAAAATCAACTGATATGAAAGCTGCAACAATAGCTGATACTAATCGTGTCATTGATGGTATTATTGGTTTACAAAAAGTACGAGAAAAGTATATAAAAGAGAACTTTTTTAGTAGAATCGCTAAAAAACTGAATATTAAAAAAGTCTGCGATATCTTGTTTTATCCAGTGCGATCATTCAATGATGAAGAAAGAATTGCGTATCTTAAAAAGAGCAAATAACTATACAATTTTTTCTTGCACTTAGCTTCGTGTAATTGATTGTTTTTCGTTTTGATTATAGGCTTTTACCTGTTTTAACATGCATCACGATTATACATAAAAATTTTAAAGCTAGGTATTACATCATATGAAATTAAATTTTGCTTCAGTAATATTGGTATTAACTTCTATTAACTCAATTATTTTTGCAGGCAATGAAATCTTTGAGCTTATACTTCAAGATAATATGCCTGCGGCACATGAAATGTTATTATCCGATATTGCACGTATTAGAGGTCAAACGGTTGATGAAATCGATAGTATCACTGGAAATGCTTTTCAGTTGAATTATGAAAGCACTAGCCAAAGGTTAGAAGCGGGAAAAATGCCGCACGATCCAACATGGGATTTGAGTGCACGTGAGTCTAATCAGGAAGTTACTGCTT
>CAYPYR010000085.1:0-3360 GCA_964415095.1 uncultured Pseudomonadota bacterium
ACAAGGTTTGCCTGAAGAAGTATTACATTAATCTCACAAAAAAAGCTAAATCATAGACTTTCAGAATAATAAATAAACATAGTAGTGTTGAAATCACTCTATCAAAATTATTTTTGCAAAAAGAACGGAGCATGATGAGCAAAAGAATAGTAATGATTGCGCTATCGCTATTAAGCATTTTTTCTCCCGCATTATTATCTGATAATGCATCCGCTGCACCAACAAAGCTATGGAGCATTTTAATCTGCACGCTCACTGAGCGAGAAGAGAGCTTTAAAAAAATTTATAACAAATTACAGCGTCAGATAGTAGAACACAACCTCAATGATGCGGTTGAAATCTTATTTTTTAAAGATAATCGTGAGAACTCAATAGGTTTTAAACGAAATGTTTTAGTTAATATGAGTCACGCCGAGTACATTTGTTTTGTCGATGATGACGACGATGTGCATCATCGTTATATTCCGATGATTTATGAAAAATTACTTCAAAAACCGGATTGTATCAGCCTGGTTGGGATCATGACCACAAACGGTCATAACCCAGAAAAATTTATTCATTCAATCAAGTACAACCAAAAATATTGCACAGAAAATGGAGTTCATCTAAGGCCACCAAATCATTTGAACCCAATCAAGCGATCTATTGCATGCCAATTTGCATTTCCTGAAAATAATTTTGGTGAAGATCGCCACTGGACGCTTGAACTTGCAGCATCAGGGCTCTTAAAAACTGAAGCGGTTATAGAAGTCCCGTATTACTTTTATCAATATGATGGTAAATATCATGGGCAACCGGCAGCGCTTCCCAAACCGCGCGTTTCTATTATCACTTCGGTATACAACGGCGATGAATTCATTGAAGGTTTTCTACTGGATATAGTGCAGCAAACCATATTTAAGGAATGCGAACTTATTATTATCAATGCAAACTCGCCCGGGAATGAAGAACCAATTATTAAACGATATTGTGACCAGTATCCAAATATTATCTATGAGCGACTTGTTGCAGATCCGGGTTTGTACGGGGTGTGGAACTATGCAATCAAAAAGGCACGAGCGGACTTGATCACTAATGCAAATATTGATGATCGTCGTAATCCCGCATCGCTTGAGATGCATGCGCAAGCGCTTGAAACAGATAATACTATCGATCTTGCCTACTCAAACGTTTATCTTACCATGTCAGCGAATGAAACATTTGAAAAAAACAGCAATTATGGTGTCATGGAACCAGATGAGTTTTCCCCTGCATTGATGTTTAGATGTTTGCCGGGGCCACTACCAATGTGGCGTAAATCACTGCATTTCATGTATGGTTTTTTTGATGAAACATTTGTATCGGCCGGTGATTTTGAATTTTGGAATCGTTTAGCAAGTCAGGGAGTGCGATTCAAAAAAGTGCCTGGAATAAGCGGTTTATTTTATCAAAATCCTCATGGTCTTTCTACTGATCTTGATGTACAAAAAGCCGGGCGACGTGATTATGAAAATAATCGCATTGTGCAGCAATATTGTCATCTCTGGCAATGGTAAAAACAAGTGCTCGCAAAGTACTATTTTGCGTTTTTTCGTGTTTCAAATAATGAGAGATTAAAATGAAGGTAGGGGATATCAGGATGCACCGTGAGGGCTCGCCTTACGGCATCCTCACCAATGGCATATTCACCGACATACCAGGCTGCGCGGCCCAGCAAGTCATATCGCGTAAAATCATAGAGTTCTTTATCAATAAATAAAATATCTCCTTCCGGAAATGCTAATTCGGTAGCACGTTTTGCAAATAGATAACAAAGCGCAAACTCGCTCGTATTCCAATAATGTTGCGCTAGACGTACGAGTGGTTCAGCACGATGTGATCGAAATGAAAACGCACTCAGATAGTGATGCAGCGCAAGATCCCATTTTTCGAGAACTTCGTATGCTTGCGCTAATCGATAACGGGCAACAAACGTTTCTTCATACCAGGTGTATTCAAGAGGAAAGTTAACGCGTTTTTCATACCAGATGCAGGCATTTTCCCACTGACCTAAACAAGCATATGTTTGTGCTATATAAAATATAGTGCGTGGATCATAGGGATTTTTTTCATATTCTTTAAGAAATATATTGAGATCACTGAGCCAACGATTATGTGATTTTTCAATACCAACATTGCCTGGTTGCCACTTAAAAAAGCTATCTTTAGGTACTTTTTCACTCAGTACGCGATTGATATATTCGTGTCGTGCGCCAACGAAACTGAGTTGTGAATGGCATCGTATAAGTCGTGGTTGGTAGTTGTCGGTAACGCCATTACTAATGTTCACTAAATAACCTGGAGAAGTATCTTGCTTATGGTCTTGGCAAAATTTTAATAGGCCGGGCACATTATTAAAATACCATTCAGCATCAGGCATTAACATAAAGGTTGCTTTAGGAAATCTCTCTTGAGCAAGTTGCAATGCCCGATTGCGTGATTTTGCAAAATCAAACGTAGCCGAATCGGTAAATTCTTGGTAGACAATGCCATCTTGTACATGGTGCTTTTTGAAAAATTCTTGTACGCAGGGTACAGTATTATCAGTTGAGCCAGTATCATAAATTAAATATGATTGAATTCCCGCGTCAACAAATGCCTGTAATGTAGGACAAATAACGTTTGTTTCATTTTTCACCATCAATACTATAACAAGCAGGGGATCTAATTTATGTACGATTTGTGGTTGAATCGTAGGATTGGTAATCTGAGTTGGTGCCCCTTCAGCATATGTGCTTGCAATAATAAAAGAGAGCAGTAACAACCAACGGCAAAGATGTTGAGTCATGGTATTACATCCATTATTTATGAGAGAATGAGATAATAATAACGATGTGTGACTCTAACTATTTAAAAAAAATGATGTCAATACTCTAGTAATAGTAACTAATATAAATGAACCTGTTTGCGCAATTAATGTACTATTAAATTACCGGATAAAAATTTTGAGAGAAACTATGTATACCATTCTTATAATCAAAGAACATGATAAAATTCTGCTACAAAAAAGGAAAAGTGTGACATTTGGCAATGGACTTTATGCATTGCCTGGTGGGAAAATAGAGGAGGGTGAATCTGCACGTTCTGCAGCAATTCGTGAAGCAGCAGAAGAACTTGCTATTACCATAAAACCGGACGATCTTGATTTTGTGCATGTGCTTCACCGCAAAGGTGAACTTTCTGAATTTTTTGCTGTTTGCTTTCAGGTGCGTAACTGGTCAGGCCCTATTAAAAATAATGAGCCGGATAAATGTGAATATTTAACCTGGTTAACGTTTGATGAAATTGAGCATCATCAAAATATGGTACCTGCACATAAACAAGTACTCCTAAATCTTAAAA
>CAYPYR010000086.1:0-3347 GCA_964415095.1 uncultured Pseudomonadota bacterium
AATAATATATGCAAGAGCTGGTGTAAACAATAAAGATGATTATCTTGCACAAGTACTAGAAAATTGGGATATCAAAATTGGACCAGCACTCGTAACATATCTAAATCAAAAAACTATAAATCAATTACTTGAGTTGCCTACTGATGCATCAAAGATTGCAATTGATACTAAATATGCAGAAGACAAAAAATTATATGAACAAGTGATTAATAATCGTAGTACTGATCAAGAAAAAGTATTCTCCGATTTTAGTGCATTATTTTTAGCAGTGCTTGAATCAAAATATGATCAAGTGTCATCAGACAGTTTTGTTTCATATGTCACCGACAAAATTAAAGGTTGGTTTGGTTATGGTAAATAACCATTAATTATTTTTAATATCTCTAACAGCGGGCTGCGATAAATTTTTATCGCAGCCCGCTGTTATTTTTACTCATTTTTCAAAAACAAGTTTTGTGATTAAATCATTACAAAACTTGTTTTTTTTATTAATATAATTAGATTAAACAAATTGAGGGGTGATGATGTTGTGGAAAAAAAATTGTTGTATGTTTTTTAAAATAGAAAGTTATTGCTCATGAAAATGCAAAACGTTTGTCGTATAATAGCTCTTAATGTATTACTTGGTTCTACCGTTGTTATGGCAACAGAGACAACAAAAGAAAAACAAGTATGGTACAAAGAACGTCGCAATCAAGTTGCAGTTGGTGCTGCGAGTGTTACTGCATTAAGCGCTGCAACAATACTCTATCTTTATAAAACAGGCGTGATTACCAAAGAATCAATGGTAACATTGTTGAAAGAAAATCCAGTTACTCGTGGCGTTAATTTTGGTGTTGATAAAACAACAAAAGGTATTAACGCAGTTGCGAATGTTTCAAAAAAAGGTCTTGATGCAGTTACCGGTGCATGCACCAAAAGCGCTACCTTTGTAAAAGATAGTGTTGTTGCTACTACTAAAGCGGTTGTGGCGCTTCCTGGTCAAACAGTTAGAGCGGTTGCAGCTGTTCCTGGCAAAGTAGCAGGCGCATCAAAGAGTGCTTTCAATGCTACTAAGAATATTGTAACGCGCACACCAAAAGTTTCATAAGCATTCGCTTATTATCTTGAAATAGCATTTTTGAGCTATTTCTAAGAAAAAGTAATAAATAGCGGCTTGTACCTGAAAGTACAGGCCGCTATTACTGTTTTTAGGGGGGCTTTTGACCTAATTTCTCATTAAGGTAGTATGGTATTATACACAGTTTGACAATATTCAGGTGTAGTTATCTGGATATTAAGGTGTGTTACTACAATAATTATTAAATACTCTTTAGGAGGATTTTATGAAATTAGTCAAAGGTTTATTACTTGCAACCGTTGCAGGATTATTAGTTTCAGGTTCTGAGCTCGTTGCTCAACCTAAATTTCAAGCAAAAGTAGTTACTTCAGAATTGAGAAAACAAACTATTCCTGAAATACCATCAGATGATCAATCTGGTTTTATTAACTGGATTCGTAATCACAAAAAGACCGCTGCAACACTTGCCGTAACTGCTGCTTTAACGAGCGCAGCTGCATATTATCTTTATCAGAATGATATGCTCACCGTTGAGAATGCAAAATGGCTTTGCTCATCAGAAGGTAAAGATGCAGCAGTAGAATTGCTTACAACGCATGCAGGTAATGCAAAAACAGCATTAAGTGAATACGTAACTCTAGTTAGCACAAAAAGCAGTGAATATACCCCAGTTGTAGCTGAACGTGCAGCATCACTGTGGAATCGCATGAGTTCATACATTCCATTTATATCTAAAGTTGCCACTAAAGCGGCAGAGAAAACAGCTGAAATAGCAAACGATGTAGTTGAAGGTTTTCAGGAAATTTCTGAGCCAACAGTATCGTTGAGCGATATCATAGAAAAAACTATTACTCAGTAATAAACAGGTTATTTAAAATAGAGGTTATTATGTTAAAAAATATAAAATTAATCGGTGCTCTTTTAGTAGCAGTATGTGCAGGTACTTCAATGAATGCAGCATGTGTTGATGGTTCATGTAGCCGCAGTGCTACGCCAAGTCGTCAAACTACTACAAGAACAGTACGTAAACCACAACCAGTTAAAAAAACTGGTAAACAAGCAGCACGTCAATCAGCCAAAAAAGCTGGAAAGCGTAACGCACAAGTAACGCAACCAGCACCTCGTCAAACAGGTCCACGTAATGCTACTAACCAAAGTGGTAAAAGTGGTGGCTGTGCTAACGGACAATGCTCTCGTTAATTAAATTAAGCACTATAAAAATGCGATAGTTGGCAAGGCCGGCTATCGCATTTTGCTTGAACTTTTAATCTTGGATACCTATGAAAAAATTTATATTATCAAGTCTGATTTGTTTTAGTGCAGTTGCTCCTACTTTTGCAACGATAGAGCAACATGATGCCTATCAAGATCCAGTTGCTATTGCGAAGCAAAGGCGACTTCAGCAACGCAAAGAATGGCTTATGCGTGTTTCACTTGGCATGAGTGTCGTAACGCTTGCAAGTGTATCAGCACTCGTCGTATATCTTGCTCATATGGTTCACTCAGGAAAATTAGGTGAACAGGTTGCGCAACAAGTGGTAAAAGAAGCAAGCAATGTTGTTCAGCAACCATGGTTTCTGGATGCAGTAATAAAAAATTTACGCGGCGTTTTAACGTCATCAATTAAATCATCGTTACGCCAGTCTATTGAATCTTTTGCGCCATCAAACGTGGTCTTGGTACTATAAATAACTATTTGCGGAATCTTTGCGTAAAGTTTTTTAGGTGGTAGCCAATATTGGGATAAATGAGCGTCATGCCGAACCCAATAAGCAGAATTCCTTGTAGGAATGGCAGAAAGAGTCCTATAATGCCAAGAATGATCAGCAAGACCCCAAGTATCTTTTTTACGATAATTGTTATATCATAGTTAAAATTATTCATACTATAACTGTTGCATACCTTTCTTGATGTTTGCAATAATTTGTTAGTGTCCGTAATTCGGGTACTTTCACTACTAATTAATCGGAGACAATTTCGTGAACGATAAGCAGTATTATATTCCCGTCTGGCTCGCCGTATTAATGAACGTAAATATGATCATGGGCGCTGGGGTATTTATAAATTCACCATTTCTTACGCAATATGCCGGTCCCTGGTGTGTAGTAAGTTATGTATTAGTTGCTCTTTTAGTATGCCCATTAGTGCTCTCTGTTGCAGAACTTGCTAAACAACACTCAGCTACCAGTGGTGGCATTTATTATTACAGTAAAGCGCAGCTTGGTCATCGGACCGGTCTTTTGACTGGCCTTGCTCATGCGCTTGCTAAATCAGGATCGATTGCTTC
>CAYPYR010000087.1:0-3329 GCA_964415095.1 uncultured Pseudomonadota bacterium
TAGTGTTTAATGAGGGGATTACGGCGTTTAACCGTAGGTTTAAGATTATGATTAGAAAAATTTTTTTTATAGCAATGCTTGTTCTAGTAAATCAGGTAACGGCGCGCACCACGATCTTTATTCATGGTTCATTACTGCCGATTGAGCGAACCATAGTCCGTGCATTCGATTGTCCTCTTGGCTTAAACCACGCAAAAAAAGTGCGCCCGCGCAATACCCTAAGCCGTATCCCGTATATTATTTCGAAAGCGAAGCGAGAACAGTTTCCTCTTGAGAAATTTTATATTTTTGGCTGGTCAGGAGAGCTGTCATTTCAAACACGCCGAAAAGCAGCGCGCGAACTTTATGCTGGCATCAAAAAAAATAATCTTGATAAAAATGGGCCATTGACGCTTATTTGTCATAGCCATGCGGGCAATATTGCACTCTTGCTTGCAGTTATTGCAGCAGAGCACAATGACATAGCATTTAGCATTGAACAACTTATTATGCTTGCATGTCCCGTGCAGGTTGCAACAGAACATCTCATTGCCTCACCAATGTTCAAAAATATCTACTCACTCTATATCCCTGGTGATATGGGTCAAACCATAGATCCACAATGGTTTTATCAAGAGTCACATAAGATTGCCAAGAAACATGATAAGTCCGTGCCACTTTTTTCAAAGCAGATTTTCCCTGCATCCCCCAATCTTATTCAAGCAGCAGTGATGCATAATCATAAAAAATTAGGTCATAATGACTTTAAGCACGAAGTTTTTATGTCACAGCTTCCGCATCTTTTACTAAAACTCAAAGAATACTGTTCTACCACATCGGAGCAGCATGCAACGGTTTTCTTGCCTGATTTGCGCATTTTCCCCCATCGAAAACGGGCTTAATTTATTAAAATGATTTTCAGTGCAAAACAGGTGGGAGCCTTTTGCAAACGCGCAAGATTCTGATACGCTCTTGATAATTATTTTAGATGTAGCCGCGCGTACGCATATGAATTTTTGGTGTTGTCATGAAATGTGAGAGTTTTGGGAGCAGGTAATGAATGTAGTAATCGTTAGTATTGGGGTAGTGTTTGCCGCCTTATCATCTTTTATTCTCGCGTACATCTCTATCGCAACTATGGTCGGTCCCTGGATTGCACCAACCCTCGTATTGATTGCAAGTATCTTACTCAAGTTTGGCTATCGCAAAATTCAAAATCAAGAAATGTACCAAGCGCTTGCCCTTATTCAAACTATCGGCTCAGTTGGTGGCATTGTAGGTATGGCAATTGGGTTTTCACTACCAACACTTTATTTTCTCAATCCTGAATATTTTAATAATTGGTTACAGTCACCAGTGCAATTCTGTGCACTGATTGCCGCGGTTTGTCTTGCCGCCGGTTCATTTGGTATTTGGTTTGGCAAATATTTTGCTCAAAAACTACTGCATACCGAAAAGCTTTCATTTCCCGTCAGCCAACTTATTTATAAAGGCATCACCTCACAATCGCATTCGACCCAAGCACGTGCACTCTTTAGTGGCATGAGTATCACCACCGTATTTTGTTTCTTGCGTGATGGTCTTTACAAAATTCCGGCACTATTTCAAAAAACAGTATATATCGCACCAAGCTTGTTTGGTCGAGAACTTGCCATAGCATTTTTCCCGGGACCTACATTATGGGCAATTGGTTTTACGACTGGTGCAGTAATTGCAATGCCGCTGCTTGTGGGTATGATTTCAAAATATATTGTCTTGTGGCCACTGCAGCATCACACAGAATTTCTTGGTATTAAACTATTCCCGATGCTTTCAGAAGAGTCGTTTACGATGGCATTTTGTAGCGGTATCGTCTTATCTGAAGTGCTTATGGGACTTATGCATGATCCAAAAATTATTTGGCATACCGTACGGGGCTATATTAATTCTTGGCGTTCAACTGGATTTGATGATAATGCTTCTTCATCAACTGAGACAACAAATCAAGCTAACAATCATCAAACATTTTATCCGCGCATGACGCAAACACTTGCTCGCATGACATCATCTGGTGTTGCGGTGATAAGTGATGTAGGTGATTATTTATTTACGCATATTGAACTCATCGTTTCATTATTCGCATCAGTCATGGTGCTTTACACGCTTGGTTTTTCTATTCCCGTGCAAGCATTTATATTATTTTTAACCGCTATTGCGACGTATCAAATTTGTTATCTTGGCGGTAAAGTAGGGCTCCTGCCGTTTGGTCGTTTTGCAACGCTGGTTATGATTCCCACCATGTTAGTATTTGGTATCACTAACCATGTACAACTCACGTTTATTTGTGTTTTTGTGAATATTTGTTCGGGCCTTGCCGCAGATTTGTTGTTTGATTACAAAGTAGGTGAATTGTGTGGTATTGCACCCGATAAAATTCATCGCGCACAATGGATTGGCCTGTTCGCAACGGCATTGTGCATGGGCTTTTTCTTATGGCTGTTATTCACGAATTTTCAATTAGGTTCGCCAGAACTTTTTGCCCAACGAGGTAAATCGCGTGCGCTACTTATTCAGTCGATTAATCTTGATCCACGCGTGTTGTTATTTGGCCTGTTGTATGGTTTTGGGATAAAACATTTACGCATAAGTCCTGCATTAACACTTGGTGGTATTTTGATGCCGAATAGTGTTTCGATTGGATTAATTCTTGGCGGACTGTGTTCTAAATTATTCAAGTCGCCCGAGAAACATTTCCCATTCTGGTCTGGTGTCTTTGCTGCAGAGTCGTTATGGATCTTACTTAACACCGTTTTAAAGATGTGCGGATTATAATCAGTGACTAATCTTCTAATTTTTTAATTTCGTTAAAATGATTATCTATAATATCAAAATAATCGGTATCTAATTTTACCGGATTGTCATGCCGATTCATATATCCCGTACCTCTAATAGGAGAAGTTGTAGGCTTGCACTTTGTACAAATAATGACTTCAGAGGGTAAAAATAATGCTGCAATTATATACCCGTCTTTAAAGAGGGCGCGGTAGCTTATGCATTGATCATTTTCATATCTGATAATCTTATATATTGTTTCCTTTGCAATAATAAGATTATTAGCCATTACTTCTTCCTCCGCTTTCATTGTGTTGGTATAGAATAAAATTAATAAAAGTGTTAGAAGTTTTTTGAAGCAAATCATGATAAGATTCTTTCGAACATTATTAGTTTTTATTCTAGTGCCCAGATGTTCCTTCAAAATGACCTTTGAGGAGGTCAAAGTAACCCACACAATCGGTTGATGTCGTAAATCCAAGCCTACTATCTAAAAAATAACCATCATAACTACAGCCAGTAAGTGGTTGACCGTTAGG
>CAYPYR010000088.1:0-3170 GCA_964415095.1 uncultured Pseudomonadota bacterium
CAACGGTTAAATATACAATATCATTCTTTTCAGCGCGTATTGCTATAATTGGTGGATAATTTTCTAATTTATATACCTCAAAATTATTGTGGTTATCAACTTTTTGCTTTTCCAAAAGCACGCCAGCATACTGATAATTGTCATAAGAAAATTTTATTTTTTCCCCGGGGATTTGCCATTTAGGTTCTAACTCCATCTGAGAGTATATATGAAGACCTTCGATGGCATTATCAAGCTCCATATCAATAGGTTCCATAGTTTTATTAAAGTTATTTTCTGATAATAAGCTATCTCGCATTAACCAACAAGCATTCGCAAATATAATTTGCTCCTCATTCTTAGGAACCCATTGTTCATTGGGTAAATTCATCTGATTATCAATACATACTAATGAAGCTAAGATTGGCAATAGCGTAAGAACATGTGTCATCAAGTATCTCCTTTTTAATTTTTTTTAGATGTATCACATAGTGCGCGAAAATATAACAAACTATATTAATACCTGCAAGATCTTTTCCATATACCCTGAGTTGTAGACTCTGCTCACGCATATCCATTACCGTATTATTAAATTAGAATTACTTAAGATATTAAGTTTAGAGAGAAACATATGAAAATAGATACCGGAAAAATAGTCGTTTTCTTGATGAGCATTTTTTTTATCAATACTGTTTCTAGTATAACATTCAGACTTATTGATGACGTTTTGGTTACGAAAACAGTGAATAAGAATAACCCTTGTCCCGGTGATATTATTACTTACACGATCACCGCAAAAAACCAAACAATATTTTCTTTGCTCACCACCGTAACAGATGTGCTTCCTGCTGGCGTAACATATATAAGTAGCTCAACCGCTTCAGGATCTTATAATCCAGCAAATGGAACATGGTCTATTTCATTATTACTACCAACTTTTACCGCAACACTCACTATTAACGCGCGCATTAATATTAATATGGGAGGAAAAACTATCACTAATACCGCAACAAGTACACTAAATTCATCATCGGTATCAATCAAAGTACAAAACATTGCTGATATTCAAGTAAAGAAACAATAATTTCTACGAAACTGGTATATTATCGATGATCGTAGGTGTATGCATAAACCATTGTATAACTGCTTTTGAAACGGTATTCGGGTGAATTGTCACCAATACAGAATCTTGCAAAATATTCGGTTCATCTCGGTGAGTACTAAGGATTGTTGCAACTATCTCTACGGTGTGCTTCGTTATCACCAAAGGTACCTGTGCTGCCAGTGAAAATGTTGCCACTTGTCGCGGCGCAAGATTTTCTATAGTCCATATTTTTGTAAAAGCATCGTAGTGCCCCGCAGACACTATTTCATTGAGTACGACAAAACCGTTAGGAATCGTAAGCATTGTATTGATAGGATGTATACTATACGGATCCTTGTTAATTACCGCAATAGTAAAAAGAACGGTGCTTCCCGCAATAGGATCTTGATTATCAACCACAATCATTACGCCAAAATCGCTATATTGTTCGACCATGACTCGTTGGCAGCTGATGTTATCATATGGTGAGATTTCAGTAATACTCTCATCGTGAATGAGCGCACAAGTTTGAAAATCCTTGTCCAAGAATAACGGTGATAAACGATAGGTGATCTGCATAGAAGCGCAAGCATAAGGATCTAAATTTGTTACCTGCCAAATATGATCTTCGGGATTAAATGATCCTTGCGTAACTATAGAAGTAATATGTATAAGGCCATCATGGACAATCTCATCCACGATTACATTTGGCGAAGAACTTGGGCCATTATTCTGAGCAACAATTAAAAAATTAATGATCTCCCCTGGTTTGGGGTTTACTGGGATTGAGTAATGATTTAAACACTTGTAAATCAGCTATGCGCTGCACATTAATATTAGCACAAGCAATATTATTCGACGTGTACGGATCAGATGCATAAGCATCAGAAGTTGTCGCGCAATTTTGAATGATGCCGCTCACAAATGGTGAAATCTGCACATTGAGTGAGAGTGTAGCAGTGTTAGTTGGTGTCAGCATTCCGACAGACCAAATACCGGTTATTTCATCATACGAACCTTGACTGGTACTTGATGATATATACGAAAGTCCGGAAGGCAAAGTATCAGTAACTGAGATATCATTTGCCAGACCAGGACCATTATTTTTTACTACAATAGTAAAAGTCACGCTCGTGCCAGCGCCAGGAGCATCATTATCTACTACTTTAATAATTTGTAGATCGGCAACTTTTTGCACCGTAATCGTATTACTACTAATATTGTTATCGGCATATGGATCAAATGCATAGGCATCAAACGCTGATGCGGTATTAGTAATGATTTGTCCACCAGCAGAAGGTGATACTAAGGCGGTAAGCGTTAACGTAACACTATCACCCGGATTGATCTGCCCAATATTCCAAATTCCTGTACCTGAATTATACGTACCTTGCGTAGTTGATGAAGAAACATAGGTAAGTCCTGCTGGTAAAATATCAGTTGCGGTAACAAGACCGGCCACACCAGGACCATTATTTTTTACTACTATGGTGTAGTTCACATTCGTACCTGCAGCAGGTGTTGGATTATCAACCGAACGAGTAGGTATAGTATCCATAAAACGGTGTGTGGTAACGGTGAGCATCGGCAATTCTTCATTTTTGGAAAAATCAGCACCTACTTGTGGTTCGATAATCCATGTGCCATAGCTTTTATGCTCGCTCGACATAGAATGACATGCGGATAAAAAAGATGTATTTGATTGCGGCATCACGTGGAATGACGCAACTTTTTCTAAAGATATGTCGTTATGAGATGGTATGATCCTCGTGTTATAACGCGCTTTAGTTGGCATTAAGATCATACCCAAACTACAGATCCCCATCGTTACTAATGCAGTAACTCGTCTAATATCAAAATTCATACCTGCTCCTTACTACTATTTTTATATATTTCAAAAAATGTACAAAAATATATAGTTCGAGCACAAGTAACTGAACTGCTCACATTATTATTGTTACTCTACAAGCATAGAACGCTCGAGCACCTGATACTCAGCGACTTGTTTCATCGATTCGTTCGCTTGGTGGAATATAGGCTGCATGCGATGGTGCAACTTCTTCTGCTGCTTGAGTATTTTGTGTTTTATATAATGATGCACTTTCAA
>CAYPYR010000089.1:0-3159 GCA_964415095.1 uncultured Pseudomonadota bacterium
CATTAATGCCAGCAACATATAACGCTCCAGATAATGAATGTGAAACTATTATGGAGGTCAAAAGTAAAATAGATTTTATTGAATGCTTCATGTTTTACTCTCTTTTTATTAAAAAATTAAACTATATTAATCTGATTTCTTGATACCATATGTAAGATATCTTCAAAAGTCATTTTTTTTGACAGCTCACACCAGTTTCTTGGTACCAACGACCATACTATTACTCGTCCATCGCATCCTCCCGTGACCACTTTTGAGCCATCTGGTGAAAAATTTGCTGAAACTAAACGATCGGCATAAATTTTCTGTAACAATTTTCCCGTTCTAGTATGCCAGATGCGTACTTTTCCATCCCATGCGGTAGATAAAAGTAGCGACCCATTGGGAGAAAATTTTACTGATGAAACAATACTTGGGTGGCTGAAGCATTGTAACTGATTACCAGTAATCACATCCCACATTATTGCATTAACTCCTGAGGCAGTAACGACCGATTGACCATCGGATGAAAATGCTGCTGCGGCCATGATTGGATCATCATGACTAAAACGCTGTAATTGCTCACCAGAATCTACATGCCATACTATTACTTCATTTCCTACCGAAACTATTTGAGAACCATCGGGTGAAAATGATGCGGACTTAACACTATCACTATGCAATAGTTTCAATTGCTTACCACTTTCTGCATCCCATATTCTTATTTCATGACCGCATGTTGAAATTACTTTCGTGCCATCGCATGAATACTGTGCTGAACTTGCCCAGTCATCATGTCCTTTTAATACGTTTGTTATTTCGCCATTTGTTGTATCATATATTTCTATATCCATTGCCATTGATCCAAAAACTATCTTCAAGCCATCCTGAGAAAATGATGGTAGTGACAATGTTATGCCAATATCAAACCCGTTTATTTCTTCATCGGTATCTGCACGCGATAGGAGTATTTTTCCATTAGATGATGAAATTATTGATTGACCATCAGGTAGAAATGCTACTATGCAAGCCGCACTCTTGAGCTTACTTACTATCTTATCTGGTTTTGGATAAAAGATGAGATTCAGCTGCACTACATACATACCAACACGCATTAATAGCTCGTTTGAAAGTGCATAATCATTTACTAATGTGCAGCGCCCCTCTTTAAGATACAGATCTATATGCTCTCCTACCAGTGCCGCACACGCAACGGTTATTTCTGGAATTTGAAAGTAGTCTGCTGCTTTAAAGAGTTCGATAAATGCATGTTTATCTAATTTTAAGAGCCGTTCTAAGCATGCTTGCATTCTAATTGCAACTGGTGAACATTCTCGCTGAGCTATATCTTTCTTAAATGGCAGCCGTGCATAACAAGAGTCGAGTTCTGATACATAAAAATGAATTTTTTCTATCACATCATGCGATATATCAAGTGGTAGATATCCTATATTTGAATAACTTTTGAGTAGACCAGAATACTTAATCAAATTATTTGAAAATTCAATCCTATTCTCTCTACAATATCCTGGTACTTCTTGATTAAGCCCCGCAACATATAATGCGCTGTGTAATGAATGTGAAACTATTAGGGAGATTAAAACAAAAATAGTTTTTATTAAATGCTTCATCGATCTAACTCCTTTTTTACCTGATCAATAATATTTGTTCTAAAATATTATTGATATAATCAAAGTAACAAACTAATTAATATCATGCTCACGCTTCTTTTTTAAATATAAATAGAAGATCGCATTAAATGTCCAATCTTGCGGCATATCACACCAACTCTCAGGCGTCCAGGTCCATCTTCTTATGATATTATCACGCGCTGCAGAAACTATATAAGCTCCATCAGATGAAAATGTTGCAAAAAAAACTTTTGCTGGATGATCCAGTACCGCTAATTGCTTACCAGACTGCACATCCCATATCCGTATCGTTTTATCAACTGATGAAGAAACTATTTGTTTCTCATCGGGCGAAAACAGTGCTGATCGTACCAAACCAGTATGACCGACCAGAGTATGCAATGGCTCGCCATTGGTTGCATCCCAAATCCTTACGGTGGTATCTTTGGATGTTGAAACTATTAATCGTCCTGAGCGAGAATACGCTGCTGAAGTAACCAAATCATCATGTCCACAAAGTTTCTGACAGTATTCACGAGACCAATCCCATATTCTTATAATTTTGTCATTTGATGCGGAGATTATTTTTGATCCATCTGGTGAAAATAATGCTGTATGGACATTTTTTGTATGTTGAAGCGTTTTTAATGTGCGTAAAGTACTGAGATCCCATACTTTTACTTCATTGCTACTTGCTGAAACTATCGATGATCCATGTGATGCAAAAGATACTGATCGTACCGATTCGACATGCTGCTGATATTCTTTTAACTGCTTGATAGTAATGCTATTCCATACCCTTATCATTATATCATCACCAGCTGAAACCAACTCATTACCATCAGATGAAAATGCTATTGATCTTATAATATCATTGTGCCCCGACCATTCTAAACCAGATATTTCACCTGCTATATCTCTTAATTGTATTTTTCCTTTTTGTAACCCGATTGCTAATTGTCTACCATCTGGTGAAAGTGCTACTGCGGTCATGCCAGGAACTTCTACTACCGATTTTTCAGATATTGGATTAAGTCCCGGGTTGAGCCTGAGTATATGCCAACCAATGCGCATTAATAGTGCAACTGAAAGCTGATGCCAAGTAATCAGTGTGCAACTAACTTCAACTTTTTTATCATCATGGGTACTTCTTTTCTTTTTAATATAACAATCTAAATGTTCTGCAATAAGTTGAGCACAAGCATCTACTATCACCTGCATTTTTAAATAAGCGGCAAGTTTATAGACACAGACTAATAATCGTGATTGACCGAGTGTCATTGGCAATTGATCTTGATCAAACAATGCTGTTTTTAAATAGTAGACTATATCTATTCGAGTCACATTATGAATTGAATGAATAACCTCTAACGTTTTTTCGTTAAAAGTATACGGTATGTCTATATAGTGAACCGTATCATTTGAACATTGATGTATATCTTCTTGATAATATCGGTGCTAAAAAAGTGAAGCATACTCTTGCCCCACTTCAATTTTATTTTTATCAGCATTTTCACCCTTATATTACTTTCAACCAAATAATACAAGT
>CAYPYR010000090.1:0-3060 GCA_964415095.1 uncultured Pseudomonadota bacterium
TTACCATAACCAAACCAACCTTTAATTTTGTCGGTGACATATGAAACAAAACTGTTTGATGGCACCTGATCATATTTTGATTCAAGCACGGCTAAAAACAATGCACTAAAATCAGAGTATATTTTTTCTTGATCAGTATTGCGGTTGTTAATCACTTGTTCATATACTTTTTTGTCTTGTACATACTTAGTATCAATTGCCCCCTTTGATGCATCGGTTGGCAACTCAAGTAATTGATTTATAGTTTTTTGATTTAGATATGTTACGAGCGCTGGTCCAATTTTGGTATCCCAATTTTTTAATACTTGTGCAAGATAATCATCTTTATTGTTTACACCAGCTCTTGCATATATTATTTCCAAGCGCGCGCGACCTTCCGCTGTTGCTGCTTCGTTATTAATTGTTTGCGCAATAGTTAATGGATGACTGTTAACGGTCGCTTGAAAAATAAGTGCATCATCTTTGTCAACATCGCCAGTTTTTGGCACACCAATTAATGCAAAAATATCTAATGCTTTCGCATCTTGATTACTCAATTCTGCTTGACGTGCAAGATCGCGATTTATATCAGGGACTGGTTGCACCTGTTTTGTTGATGGCGTATATCGCACTGCGTTAACTGATATAGACATAATACTCATTAGTGCAATAAGCATCATAAATCGTTTATTGATTGATTTCATAATAATACCCCTGGTTTAATTTTTTATTTTTAGTTTCTTTATAAAAGAAAAGTTGTTTTTCAAATTTCTGGTCTTCATTAATAATCGTACTTTAATTGATTTCTAATAGTCAATAATATAGATCATTTACAGATTAGCTAAAATTTGCCAAAAAACAGCTATTTATACCCTGTTTTAGCTATTTATTGCTTTTAGGTATTTTCATTTTGTAATATATATATAAGAGATTAAAGCTCAGAAATTATGAAAGAAAGATGCAATCATGAAGAAAAAATTAATAATAATGCTCAATGCATTACTACTTACATTATCTATAGTAGGTTCTGCACATGCAGCTGGATATTTATCTTCTCTTGCAGAAGAAGTTGAAGCTCGTCTGGCGCAAAATTTATATAGCTTTAATGAAATTATTGAACAGACGGTTAAAGCACTTAATGATTATCCGGCAAAATTAAGCCGACTAATTACAGATTTAGCAATACAGATAGAAGCGGAAACACAAATTCAGGAAAGTTATCTAAAGGCTGGATTAGTAGTAGCAGGTAGTGAAGAAAAAATTGCGCAATTAACGAGACGTAAACAAATTTTTGAAAGCTTACTCGCTAAAGCGCAAGATTCTACACTTAAACCGCAAGATATTAAAGGTTTAGATAGCACTACAATCATTGCTCTTGCTGGAGCAGTGGGCTTAGGTAGTTTTGCTGCTGGATATTTAATTAGCAAAGAAACTGAATCAGAGCCAATCGAACCAATAACACCATACCCGTACAAATATTAGGAGAAAGCCATGAAGAAAAAAATAATAGCAATGCTCAATGCAATATTAATCACATTATCTATGGTTGGTTCAGCACGTGCAGCGGGTAGTCTATCTCCGATCTTGCAAGAAATAGCAGTCTACGCTGAGAAAAGTGTCGGATACTCCTTAGATGAAATTCTTGAATCAATTACCAAAGCACTTAATGAATTCCCTGAAACATTAACTAAGCTTATTAAAGATCAAGAACGTGCAATAGTTGCTGCTATTGACCGTGGTGACAGCACATTAGAAGCTCAATTGGAAGCACGGAAAGCCATTTTTGAACGTTTACTCGCACAAGCAAAAGAATCTAACCTCAAACCACAAGATATTAAGGGTTTGAGCTCTTCTACGATTATCGCGATTGCTGGAGCAGTTGGTTTAGGTGGTATTGCTACCGGATATTTTATTAGTAAAGAGACACAATAAGCAACAAGAAAGCCTGATAAATTTAAATAATATTAGATAATGAAAGACCAAATCATGAACAAAAAGTTAATCATAATGCTTAATGCGTTAGTTGCCATATTTATGACAAGCTCAATTACTGCCAAGCTTCCTACTATATATACAATTATCGAAGAAGCTGAATCAGTTGTAGAGAAAGATATTCAATACGCAATAGATGATATGTATAAAGAAGCTGTTACTGCGCTTAATAAGTCACCCAAAGAACTTGCTCAACTCATTCAAGAACACGAAACAGCTATTAGCTCAGCAATACAGCGTGGAGCTAATGATGCGGAAATTGGTCAATTGACCGCAATAAAGCAACTTCTTGAAGACAAACTTGCTAAAGCAAAATCCGGTACACTTACAGTACAAGGGCTTAAAGAAGGATTAAATGGCACTACTCTTGTTGCAATTTTAACTGCGCTCGGTTTAATAACAAGTGGTGGTGTTATTGCGGGATATTTGATTAGCAAAGATAATCAACCTGCACAACCGCTATATGATTATAAATATCTTCCAAAATAAAATCATTTTGTGAGGATAACATAAAGTCTCAACTAAAGATAAAACGTGAATATATATTATTAAAAAAAAGAGAGGTCAATCATGAAGAAAAAATTAATAATAACGCTTAATACACTATTAACCTTAGCATTGTTCGCAGGATCAATTAATGCTGCTACTGGTCCTTTATCAATTGCCGAAGAAGTAGCAGAAAAGAGTCTAGTAGAAGCTCCTGAAACACTCGCTGAATTGGTTGTTAAGCAAGCTGAAGAAATTTCGACTGATGAGCTTGTTGAAGCACTCGATAATGCCGTCGCGAAAATTCAATCAATGGCCGATAAAAATAGTGCCCAACAAGCACAAATGATTGAAAATTTAAAAGCAAGATTAAAAACTGCTCCATTAACAACTTATGACATTAGCAGTTTAGCTCCATCTACAATTCTTGCGATTTTAGGTGCTCTTGGTTTAAGCAGCGGTTTCATTGCAGGATATTTGATTTACAAAGATAATAAAGGGGCACAACCAGCAATGCAATATGATTACAAATATCTTCCACAATAATATTTAAAACACTTCAAAAATAAAAGGGACCTGTTTGCACAGGTCCCTTTTATTTAT
>CAYPYR010000091.1:0-3018 GCA_964415095.1 uncultured Pseudomonadota bacterium
GTCCTGCCCGGGGAGCCATTTTTTGGGGCTGTAGCTCAGTTGGTTAGAGCATCCGCCTGTCACGCGGAAGGTCGCGGGTTCGAGCCCCGTCAGCCCCGCCAGTCTACGTTTATCCGGGCCTTCAGGCTCGGCAAACTACGCCTGGCACGGCCAGAAAAATAGGCAAGCCAGTTTTAAAAGTCAGTTATGAATAATTATCCCTTGGAGAAATCCAGGGGAGTTTTGTTTTCTAATGTCTGCCCAGGTGTTACAGATCAGTTTTATATTTCCAAAATAGACTAATTTTGTCTGCAATTTTAGAAAAATAGTTGCTTTCTGAATTATTTATGCTACCATGGATAATATAATTAAAAATGTGAGCATATATTTACAAGGTAGAACACTCATGCAAAACATATCTGTTTTAAGCATTAATACTTTTCAATTGGCCTCCCTCGCGGGGTATGTTTGGCTCTGCCAATAATTTTCCTCTTCTTATCTCTTTTTTCATTTCTTCATTTCTTCTTTGGTTAAATAATTGGGCGTAAGCCCTAATATCTTTTGTGGCTCATCGCCAATTAATCCATTTTTTTTAAAAAAATATTAATATTTCCAAAGTTAGGAAACCACAATGAAGAACTTTAATTCTCTTATTTTTATTGCAGCACTCGCATGTTGTTCACTTTCTGTCATTGCAGCAGAAGCTCAAAAACCAGCGCACGATTATGTTTTCAGAAAAGCAGTAGCGGATGACGCACAAGGCATTTTGGATTTGATGAATACACATGCATATAAAGATAGTGATAAAATAGTTATTGTTCCCGAAAAGTTTCGTCTTGCCTATATACAAAGCGCCATCAATGATGGGAGACTCTTTATTGCTTGTTGTAATGGGGAAATTATTGGTTACAAAAAACTATTTTGTATAACTGAAGCGAATGAACTCGAGGACACATTAAGCAATGAGCTACGATGCAGAGGAACCAAACCCATAGCATGTGCATCAATATCCATAGACGATTTAACACCTCAGCATATTGACTCAGAAGAAATGATAAAAATAATTTCGTTGCCAGCAACCTATATCTATAATGGCGCAGATTTTACTCATCCGGATCATAGAGGTAAAAAAGTTAATGGAGATCTAACGCAATATGCCCTTAATGCCGAATCAAAAGTTATTCTTGAGCATATGCTGGATCAAAAAAGCACCCATCTCATTGTTGCATTTGGCTTAACTCGAGCCAACGCTGGTATAGTGGGCAATGTATTAGATGGACGCACCAGAGGAATTCTTAGGCAGGTTATTCACTTTGCTCAAACATTAGCAAAATCATTGGATAGCACTGCTCCCTCAAGATTACTTTTGAGTAGGTATCATGCTTTTAAGCCCTCATTCGATCCAAAATCTACCGAGTGTAAACCACTATCAGATGATAAAGCAATTCCAGGTTACGGCTGTCTCATTGCGTATGCATTAGACATAAACCACTAAAGGAGGCAATTATCATGATTACTTTGTTACAAGAATATTTAGCAATTAATACTGCGCATCCACATCCCGATTATCATTCTGCCATTGCTCTATTTAAAAAGCATGCCTTAGCAGATGGTTTTTTGGTAAATGAGCTTGTCTTGCCATCCGGCAATCCAGTACTCATAATTACCTTGCAAGGAACTTGTGCGGAGCTTCCTGCTCTTGCGCTCAATCATCATATGGATGTGGTGCCCGCAGATAATGTAGATGAATGGCTCTTCCCTCCTTTTTCTGGAGCTGTACACAACGATATTATCTATGGGCGGGGCACTCAAGATTGCAAAGGAGTGGGTGTAGTACAGTATGTTGCACTAAAACAGCTCAAACACAGTGGTGTGTCTCCGGCAAGAACAATTCATCTTGTCATGGTTCCTGATGAAGAGCGTGGTGGATTTTGCGGCACCCGGGAATTTGTGGAACATCCATTATTTGTTGCACTCAACATAGGTTACGTACTAGATGAAGGAATGGCTTCGGGCAAAGATGAAGAACTGTTGATTAAGATTGGCGAGCGTACGCCAATACAAATACAAGTAACAAGCTCAGGGCAACAAAGTCATGCTTCGGGATTATTTCATGAAAATTGCATTCATACCTTGATCAATTTTTTGTCAGAAGTTGAAACATTTCAAGTCAAGCAGCAAAACATATCATCCGATCAGCCGGGCAATCTTATTTCTATGCAGATTACCTCACTGATAACGAATAATAATGCGCTGAATGTTATTCCTTCACAAGCGCAAGCGACTATTGATATTCGCATGCCATCACGCATATCATATGATGATGGCATTGCGTTAATTGATGCACTGATAAAAAAGCATACAAATATTACCTATAAAATTTTAGCAACAAGTCGGGAACGCTTTAAGACTATCGCCTCCGATTCATCTTTTTATCAAATAGTTGCCCAAGCTGTTTCTAATCAAGGCCTGACGCCAAAACCATTTATTTTTGAAGCAACTACGGACGCTCGATTCTACAGCCACAGAGGTATTCAAGCAATTGGCTTTACTCCATTTACAGTAACACCGAATTTGCATGGTACTAATGAAAACATTCACATTAAAGACCTTAGTCAAGGACGTACGATTGTATATGACTTTTTACGTGCATTGTGCATTAAATAATTAAAGGAAAAACTCATGAAAAAATTAGTTATTATAGTTCTTATAACAATTACATTTGCAGGAATACTCTATTTGATTTTGCCCGATATCCTCGACAAAAAAACAGAGCATAAAAATGGTGAGCAATTGCGCATTGCGCTTTTTACTCCAACAACGCATCCAGCACTTGAGGAAATAGAACAAGGCTTTAAAGAAACATTACAACAACTGAGCTCAAAACTATATTTGTTTACTACATTTAATGCCAATGGCAATAGGACATTGTTACGTGCCCAAGCAGAAGAAATGGTAAGTAACAATTATGATCTAAAATTTACCATTGGCGCAACATGCTCGCAACCAGTTGCTGAACTGATAAAGTAAAAAGGCCTA
>CAYPYR010000092.1:0-2990 GCA_964415095.1 uncultured Pseudomonadota bacterium
AAAAGGTGATGAGTGCATCAAAACATGCATAAAGCGCATCAAACGTTGCCGTCCCATGCTGCTTATTGCAAATTTCTACGTAACCTGTTTGTTGGAATTGTTCTGCAAGTGGTGTTGCACAAAGAGATTGGAATGTATATACGAGAAAAATCCATAGACACAAAATCATGCGAACAATCATGAATTCCTTTCGAACAATTGAGCATGTATCGTATAATTTGTTTGGTGAATTTGTCAAACATTTAAAGAATTTTGAGCATGAACAGGGGCTTACTTTCTTACATCCTCTTCAAGCGGCTTTGGTTGTTTATTTATGCTGAATAGCAATAGCCGAGTGGATGTTTCTTTTTTGGTAGCTGACGTTAAATATAATCAAGAACAGGGACTGAAGAACGGAGTGATTTGTTGCAAAACGAGAATCGATATTTAAAAGCATAGCTTTTTTCTGATTGATATTTTTAGGTGAGTTGTTAACTTTTTTAGCAATATTATTTTTTGAGTTATAATAAATAGCTATAATAAATTATAAAATATCAACTAAAAGGAGTTGCATGAGAGCGCTATTATTGTCATATATTATATTGATGCTCGCATTATCTACATTTCTTTGTGGTGCATCTAATGAAAATCTTAGTTATTTATCAACAGAAAAATCTAATTCAATAACTACCTCATTAAGCCAAACTATGCAAAAAGACAATGTACAAGGGCTTAGTCTTCTACATCAGGTAGATACTCAAGTGGTGATAGGGTTACACGAATTTATAAATAAGTATTTTGCATATTTAACTAAACTCGTTGATACAACACGTATTAATAAAGGTAGGTGCTTCTTAATTGGTGCGGGATCTAGTGGCAGAATTGCTATTGATATTGCTGCGCGATGCTCAAAGGATGTTGGAGTAATTGGCATTATAGCTGGGGGCGATAGTGCATTTATTCGTGCTCGAGAAGGATATGAAGATTCAGAACATGCCGGAGAAACAGCTATTCAAGAATATAATATAACATCACGAGATTTGGTTATTCTTATCTCTGCAAGTGGCTCTGCATCATTTAATGTTGGTTGTGCTCAGCAAGCACGTAAGATTGGAGCGACCGTATGTTATTTTTACAATAGTGTGCAAGTTCCTCAAAAAACGCAGGTATTATTTGATGAATTAGCAGTCATTCCAATTCTTGTGGATATTGGTCCACAAGCCATTACTGGATCTACTCGCTTGCAAGCAGCAAGTTTGGCTCGCCTTGCATTAGGATGTCTTTTTATTAATGAACAGCCAGATACAATAATCAAAAAGCTCATTGCATCAAATGCTAAGATTGTAGAGCATTTATCTGACATTGCATCTATTATAAAACTTTCATATGCGGTGTTTGTCGATCCTCAGTCAAATTTTAGAAAAATTAATGATGAAACTGCGCAAGGTTATGTTACTTTTGTAGGTGATAAAACAGTATTGCGTCACATTGTTATGGATACTGTAGAAACAGCACCCACATTTTCAACTAATCCACCAAGAACTTTTTACGAAATCGGTAAAAAGAGAGCAGAATTTCAAGCATATTTGGCTGATACCCAAGATAATACTTATGCATGGCAAATATTGATTGGTAGACCATTACATCAGAACAATGTCGAACAAATTTTACAATTCAATATCACTGATCAGGGATTGAATATGCGTCCATTAGGGGCAGGAAATTTGCTGATTGGTGTGGCATGGGAGGATCCAAAGCCACTTATGGTCAGTTTTGCCTTAGCTCGAAAACAAGGTGCAAAGACTGCGCTCATTCTTCTTGCTGAATCTGTAATGCCTAATCACGTGATGCCTGAATGTGATGCTATGGTGATTATAGATGGTTTGCCGCATGATTCTACCGGGTTGGTTGCTTCGGTGATACTCAAACAAGTGCTGAATATGATTTCAAATGGGACCATGATTCTGATGAATAAAGTTGAAGGGAACCAGATGATTGATGTTAATGCATCTAATAACAAATTGATTGATCGTGCAATTCGTCTTACGCAGGGTATTCTTGCGAGCTATCATGATGATATCAAATATGAATATGCGACAATCGAAATATGCATGCATGAAATTCTTCAGTGTAAGAAAGAATATGAAGCAAAAAACATCTATACACCATCACCAGTAAAACTTGCGGTTACCATGATGTACAAAGCAGTGAATTTTGCGGATGCAGTAAGATTATTATATGATTACCAAGAAAATCTTAATGCAATATGTTCATGATGACATGCTAGGATTTTGATAATGATCATGAAAAAATTGCTTACCTTGTTATTAGGACTGCTTATGGTTATTCAACCGACGATTCAGTTTAGACGTATGTCAGCAGAAGATTTCTCAATATTTTTAGAGTTGATAACCAAAGAATATGCAGAAGCGCTTAATATAAACAAATATAATCACTTTAGTTTGCAAGAAGCACAACAATATGCTCATCAACAAATTAACAATTTTTTATCGCAGGGAATTCATACCCCCCGACATTGTTTGCGTGATATTATTTTAGTAACAGATCATGGCGAGCAAGCGATAGGCTTCATATGGTATGAGCCGCATGCACCGCACGCATCTGATCATACAACTTGGTTACACTATATTTACATTCATGAAGACCAACGAGGAAAAGGTTATGGGCATGCTGCTCTCGAAGAGCTTGAAAAGGAAGTGAAAATAACAGGCGACCATAGTATTGCATTGAGTGTTTTTGGTAACAATATTCGTGCTCAACAATTATATAGTTCAGCAGGATATCAGGTTGTAGAAGAAAAAAGAACTGATGAACATACGATTTCATATTGGAAGATGTCAAAAATTATTATATAGGATTTCGTATTATGTCGAAGCAAATAAAAAATTATCATAAGGATAAATCTTCCCTAGTAGATAGTATTATTTGGCTACCATTACTCATAATGTGGGTCGTTTGTTATAAATTGATTGAGTCAGTGTATACAAAAT
>CAYPYR010000093.1:0-2949 GCA_964415095.1 uncultured Pseudomonadota bacterium
ATATATGAAAAACTTATCATTAAAAATGCTTATATTGGGTACCATTATTGGTGCTACGCAAACAATGCATTGCACTCCATCATTTTTTGTTCGAGTGAAAAAAGTAATCGATGGTAAAACAGTACAGCTTGTTGATTTTGTATACGATGTTCACAAAGAATTCGAAGCCTCTGCTGCTATTGAGTATGATTTTTTCACTCACCTAGATAAACTTGATAACCTTGCGGTCACCAATAAGATCTCTCTATACTGGGAATTTCCCATTGGCTATAGGGAATTTCCCTTTAAACGACCATTATACTCTTTTAAAGAATATGTAGAAAATCCTCGCGGGCAATTTAATGGAGTTGTGGGATCCCTGAATTATGTTAATGGAGTTGTGGGATCCCTGAATTATGGAACACTGTTAAATAATGACCTGCTTAAACGTATTCAGGTAAAAAACATTGATCTAAGAAGTTTTACTATGTATAGAATTTTAGAGTGGTCGGATGTTATGTGGTTTTTAAACAATCCCGAACTCACAAAAGATCAATTCGAGAAGTATAAAAAGTGTAAACTTTTTGCACAAAGAATGCATAAAGCTTATGGCATAGGCGACGGAACAATTCCAGGAATAATTGCAGGACTTACTTTTTCTGATGTTATTGAAGAACTCGCAATACATCTTAAGCGTTTTGATGCTATGCAACTGGATGAAATTGCACAATCTGAACTTGATTGGCTCCGCGCATTTAAATCAAAATGTGATTTAGTATATGCCGGTGCTAAAGATAAATCATTTGAATTATGTGCTGTTGCATTTGATGCACATACTAAACCACTTGTGGAAACAATTTATAACAAGGATGCTGCCCGATACATAAGCACCAGAACATTTGGTCGTGCCCTTATCGATTGTTATATTGACCCAGTAGTAGATATTGAGCTCTATAATGCTATCAAAAATGATTCAAATCATCATGTTATTGCTTTTGCAGGCGCAATGCATACTCATAGAGTGATGAACATGTTCTTACAATCCGGTTATGAATTAGTTGCTGCATATAAAGTATCAGGCGCACCGTCTGTTCCAAAAATGATAAATGATGAATGGGATAAATGGTATGATGCATTACCACCACTTGAGAGCTTTGATATCGTGCTCCAAGAAGAATTAGTTTAGGGACAATTATGAAAAATTTATCATTAAAAATGCTTATATTGAGTACCATCATTGGTGCTACGCAAACAATGCATTGCACTCCATCATTTTTTGTTCGAATGAAAAAAGTACTCAATGACAAAACAGTACAGCTTGTTGATTTTGTAGCCGATATTCACATGGAAGTCAAAGCTTCTGCTGCTATTGAATATGATCTTTTCACTCATCTTGATAAGCTTGATGACCAAGCAATCAGCAATAAGATCTCGCTCTACTGGGAATTTCCCCTTGGACATATCAAACGACCACTATACTCTTTTAAAGAATATTTAAAAAATCCTCGCGGCCAATTTAAGGAAATTGTAAACTCCCTGGAACATGGAACACTGTTAAATAATGACCTACTTAAACGTATTCAGGTAAAAAATATTGACCTAAGAACTAAGGACATGTCGAGCATCCGTCGATGGGCATGTAAAGAAGAAATCGACCAAGCGTTGCTTAAAGATCTCACTTTTTTAGATGTTATTGAAGAATTATCAAAACACCTTAAGCGGTTTGATGCTATGCAATTAGATACTATTGCGCAATCTGAACTTGATTGGTTACGCGCACTAAAATCAAAATGTGATTTAGTATATGCCAATACTAAAGATAAATCGCTTGAAGTATGTACCGCTGCTTTTGCTACCTATGATAAGCCACTTGCTGATACGTTATATAACAAAGATGCAGCTCGATGTATGCGCATCAAAAATTTTCCTGTTGCGTTTTTTGAAAGTTATTTCTTACCGGTAGTAGATATTGACCTCTATAATGCTATCAAAAATGATTCAAACTATCATGTTATTGCTTTTGCAGGCAGAATACATACTGATAGAGTGATGCAAATGCTATTACAATCCGGTTATGAATTAGTTACTGCATATAAAGTATCAAGCGAACTTTCTGATATAAAAGTAAAAATAAATGATGAGTGGTATGGTGCATTACCACCACTTGAGAGTTTTGATATCTTGCTCAAAGAAGCATAAGATATGCGCGTTTCTCTTTTGACAAAAAAAACCGCTCTCGTAAGCTATAACACAGTATTAATTTATTTTAATTTCTCGCAAGAAAGGTTTATATGTTAACCAGACTTTTTCGTACACTCCTCTGCGCAACTATTGCAAGCAGCAGTTTGCTCATAGCCGCTAATCAACAATGGGACTGGACCAAGATCAATGTCAACGATGTATCATTACCAAAAAACTTTTTAGTTGGTACTGCTATTGCTGAATATCAAAACTCAGGAGCTGTTAACTGCCCTGGCAGCAACTGGGCACATTGGGAAGAACGACCAGACGCTATCAAAACGGGCGAACGCTCTGGTGTTTCTTGCGATTTCTGGAACCAATATCCACAAGATATCAAAAATCTCCAAGCGATCAATGCTAACTCATTACGTTTCTCAGTTGATTGGACCAGCATTGAACCAACATGCGGTAACTTCAATCAAGAGGCAATTGATCATTACGTAAAACTTTGTGATGCCTTATTAGCTGCAAAGATTACTCCTATGGTCACGCTCCATCACTTTGTGCATCCAATGTGGTTTGAAAAGATGGGTGGTTTTGAAAAAGAAGAAAACATCATTTATTTTGTTCGCTTCTGCACAAAAGTGTTTGAAGCGCTCAACAAGCGCGTAACGTTGTGGGGTACCATCAATGAACCAACTGTGTATGTACTACAAGGTTACTTCCGTGGTGTCTTCCCTCCCGGAAAATCATTCGCATTCCGTCAAGGCGCACACGTGCTCAAAAACT
>CAYPYR010000094.1:0-2868 GCA_964415095.1 uncultured Pseudomonadota bacterium
TCAACAAATTTTGAGCGATCTTTGGCGTATAACTATTCCCGAAGTGAGTTTTGATGCAGAAAATCATTTTTATGCATCATTTGGTCATCTGACCAACTATGGTGCAAAGTATTATGGCTATATGTGGTCACGTGTATTTGCACAAGATATCTTCGAACAAATTATGCAAGAAGGATTACTAAGTCCTAAAGCAGGAAAACGATTTGCAAAAGAGATTTTAAGCAAAGGTGGTAGCATTGACCCTAATATCCTTCTTAAAAACTATCTTGGTCGAGCACCATCGCTCGATTCATTCTTAAAAGATCTTGGTATCTAATTTCAAAAAAAAGAGCGGCTCCGAACATCAGGAGCCGCTCTTTTTTTATTTTAATAACTGATTATTCAGCGTTAGTATCAAAAGTATCGTTATCAGATTCTGATTTTTCAGCCTGTTCAGTTGATTGTCCGCCTTGGGTGTCTTTATACAAAATTTCAGCAACTTTGTATGACGCATGCATTAAATCATCTGAAGCTTTTTGCAGTGCTTCGCCATCATTTTCTTTTTCTTTTAAGATGGTCTTAGCTTCGACAATAGCTTTTTCAACGTTACTGATTTCATCAGCCGGCAGTTTCTCTTTATTGTCACTGAGTGTCTTCTCAACCTGCACAATCAATTGATCAAGTTTATTACGCTTCTCAATGACTTCTTTGCGCTTGCGATCTTCTTCTTCATGAAGTTTTGCTTCGTGAACGAGGCGCTCAACTTCATTTTTATCAAGACCGCTGGTATTTGAAATGGTAATGCGTTGTTCTTTGCCGGATGCTTTATCTTTAGCGGATACATTTAAGATACCGTTTGCATCGATATCAAACGTTACTTCAACTTGTGGTACGCCGCGCGGTGCTGCGGGAATGCCATCAAGTCTAAATTGTCCGAGTGTTTTGTTATCACGAGCAAATTCACGCTCACCTTGTACAATATGAATATCAACGGCAGATTGATTGTCTTCTGCCGTTGAGAATACTTGTGATTTCTTGGTAGGGATAGTAGTGTTGCGTTCAATGATTTTTGTTGCAATACCGCCAAGTGTTTCAATGCTCAGTGAGAGTGGGGTTACGTCAAGTAACAAGATATCGGTAACATCACCCGCTAGTACGCCACCTTGAATAGCTGCGCCAAGTGCGACCACCTCATCAGGGTTTACGGATCTGTTTGGTTCTTTACCAAAGAAGTCTTTTACCATTTGTTGAATTTTTGGAATACGTGTTGATCCACCAACAAGTAGTACTTCTTGTATATCGCTTGTGGTATAACCGGCATCGCTTAATGCTTTTTTGCACGGTTCAAAGAGGCGTTTAAAAATATCAGCACAGAGTGATTCAAATTTAGAACGAGAAAGTTTAAGTACTAAATGTTTTGGCCCAGTTGCATCAGCGGTTATATACGGCAAGTTGATTTCAGTCTCAAGCGTTGATGAAAGTTCAATCTTTGCTTTTTCAGCAGCTTCTTTAAGGCGCTGTAATGCCATTTTGTCGTTACGTAAATCAATACCGTGTTCTTTTTTAAATTCATCAATGAGGTATTGAATGATAACCGTATCAATATTATCACCACCAAGCATGGTATCGCCATTGGTTGATTTTACTTCAACGACACCTTCACCAACTTCAAGGATTGAGATATCAAATGTTCCGCCACCAAAGTCAAACACCGCGATTTTTTCATTGTGCTGTTTATCAAGACCGTAAGCAAGTGCTGCTGCCGTTGGTTCGTTGATAATACGTTTAACTTCAAGTCCGGCAATCTTGCCTGCATCTTTAGTTGCTTGGCGTTGTGAATCATTAAAATATGCTGGAACGGTGATAACCGCTTCAGTTACTTTTTCACCCAAGAATTCTTCTGCGGCTTGTTTAAGTTTTTGCAATACCGCGGCAGCGATTTCTTGTGGCGCCATGACGCGATTATTAATTTCAATAGCGGCATCACCATTTTCTGCTGCAACGACTTTATACGGCATCAAAGCAGCTTCTTCTTTGATCTCATTATACTTTCTACCAATGAAGCGTTTTGCAGAGTATACGGTATTGTATGGGTTGGTAATTGCTTGACGTTTTGCTACTGCACCAACAAGACGTTGTCCATCTTTAGTGAATGCAACGATAGACGGGGTAGTATTCGCACCTTCTTGGTTAGGAATAACTTTAGCAGTTCCGCCTTCCATTACGGCGACGACACTATTAGTTGTACCTAAATCGATTCCTATGATTTTTGCCATTATGTCCTCTTTTTGTTATAGCCATAAGCTATTGTTTTTAGTTCGTAAAACTTTAGTAGGAAAGACTAAGATTAGTTTAAAAAGGAGACTTATGGTTGTCAAATACTTTTGAAGGATTCTTTAAATATTATGTAAAAAAATCTTAGTCTTGTAATGTAGGGATTTGTTATCCATGAGACGTGCATTTCAAGATGCGAAGTGGAGCGTTCATCACGAGTTGTTTTGAAACTATTCTATCATAACGAGTTATAGTAGTGGGAGCAAGTAGTATGAACAATTTGTTCCGGCATGAATTGGCTAAAATTGAGATGATCTTTGATCGGTTGTGTATCGGTAACTTACTAACATGTCGCATAATTTACTATTATGGTGTGATCTTTTGGTTTAACTATTTTCTTTTGTTGTATTGGTGCACGAAAGTTTATTTTTTGGCCGGATGCGAGTGCTTTGATATTGCACGGTGCAAGTGGCGTTATTGATTTTGTGGGATAGCCCGCTTAATTTGGCCCGCGGGACCCAGCACTCCGTCTCCAGCCACGCCCCCAGGCCCGCTTTTTCATTCGAATATATCTTTAGATGATGGGGATCGTGGCTTTTCGACTACGTGGCAAAT
>CAYPYR010000095.1:0-1342 GCA_964415095.1 uncultured Pseudomonadota bacterium
AGATCGTAGATTAATGATTCATCTCCAAGAGCACCAAGCGTAATATTGCGCGGGAAGGTAATCGCATCAGTAAGCCGCATGCTTAATCCCCATTCAAGATCTTCCATAATAAGGAGGGGCAATTTACTCAATTTTTGATATTCATTAGTTTGAGTAATTTGTTCTGCAATGTGCTGAGTGCCAAGAAAAATAACGCCACCGACATGATATTCTTCTATGAGCATATTGACATAATGCGGATCAAAATAAGGAAAATCAATAGCCGGTCCTGACACCAGTATCTCGTCTCGTAAACAAGCAACGATACATAATTGTCCTATTTTTTCACGCAATGATAACTGATGCAACGTATTTTCGGCCCAAGAACTCTCGTTACCCATAAATGACGTATAGCATGTACTCACATAGAATGCCGGCGAAATAAAAAACAGTACTAACACGCGTAAATATCTCATAACTTGTCTCACGGTTATGTCAATAAAGTATACTTAACAATAGTACTAGATTACATAAGGGGGGATTCTAATGAATATAGTATTAAAAATATTATTAGTAGTATTGGTTAGTGTTGAGCTTCATGCGCAACAAAATTTTTCACCACTGAATCACTTGATAAGCGAAGGTATTAATCAGCGCATCTTTCCCGGTGCAGTTGCATTAGTATATCATCGTGGCGCTACTGTCTATCATCAAGCTTTTGGACATTATACCTATGATTCTGAATCACCATTCGTAACCAAACAAACAATTTTTGATCTTGCATCACTGACGAAAGTTATAGCAACGACTACTGCTGCCATGATACTGCATGATCGTAATATGTTATCGCTTAATGATTCGGTAGGAATTAAACACACAAACGATGTACCCGTTCTCATTAAACATTTACTAACACACACATCTGGTATTCTTGATGATAAACCAACAAAAGAACATCCGCTGAAATATGCTCATACTCAATTGCCCGAAACAAGCTACATATATAGTGATATTAATATGATTCTATTGCAAAAAGTTATTGAACAGGTTGCAGGCATTCCTCTTGATATGTATGTGATTAATTTTATAACACAGCCACTTAGAATGAATAATACTTTTTTTAAACCAGTGGATAAATCTAGCTGCATGCCGACTCGTGATGAACCATTCACGCAAGGAATCGTTCACGATCCTCGTGCGAGAATACTCGGTGGCGTTTGTGGCCATGCAGGGCTTTTTTCCACAGCCTCTGATCTGAGAAAATTTATGAAAATGATCATGAATTATGGTCGTTATCACGAAAACAATCAAACAAAACAGTTAATTAACGCTGAGACAATTAATGCTTGGACCACACGTCAAT
>CAYPYR010000095.1:1442-2830 GCA_964415095.1 uncultured Pseudomonadota bacterium
GTAAGCACTATCACCTGTTCATCATGCCAACGATCTAACGTTAATGGTTGTGGAATCGCAGCTTTGCATTCTTGTGCAAGTTCATCAAGATATATAATATTTTTTTTGAGTAACCAGAATGATTGATATTTTTCCTGTGTTTCAGGATCAATACCATAAAAAATATTATACGCACGTGCTTTTGCTTCATCGGTTGTTTCTTCAATTATATCAACGATCATGTTGAATAAAAATTGATATGAACGCGTCAACGACTGTTGCTCAGTGGGAACAATGGGTAAGTTTGCGTAAAGTTCGTGTATATTATCACGATTAGAATCAAGCGAATAGATAATACCATCACATACTGGCATTATAATTACTGCTTCGCGCGCGATGAGTAATGAAATAGAACAACTGAGTATCAGTAATATTAAACGACGTATCATGCATATACTCCCATTTATTTTTCTACTTTTCCATCGTATAATCATGATAAAAAAATATTTTAATATATGCTATGATTTTCGAGAAATGAGCAAAGATGAATATCGTCATTCAAGAGTCCCTACTATCTCATGAAATCATCGCACAAATGCGTACGATTTTCATGAGCTACTTTATGAATCTTTATCAAAATATGCCAGCAACCATTTCACAAATTAATGGTAATCTGGAAGAATATTTACTCGCTATTTTTGATAAAAATATAGCTGCTATTAATGCACAACAACGTAATGCTTCGTTTGCATTCATAGAACAAAACATGTGCGGCTTTGCACTCCATGAATTGTTGCCACAAAGTACCACTATTTTGTTATGCACGCTACCAGTACATCCACAATTTCACGAAAACGAACCGCACGTTCGCGAAAAGTTAATTAAACATATTGGCACAAGATACCCGCAGGCAACAAAGATTGTTACCATGATTCGGCATGCCAATAGTCTACAACGTGATTTATGCCTACAAATGGGTTTCACATTGTACAACGAGATTTTTGGTAATGTTCCTGATATCAAAGAACATTACCAACTCAATTGCTATAACGGCTATATGTATAACATTAGTAAGTAACTATAATTTATGGTGCAGGCGCTTCAGGTGAAGCTGGCGTTGGTGTTGATATTGGTTGTGCAGTTTGTCCCGTTGGCCTTGGTCGACTGCAAGCACATCGCTCACTTAATGGCTTCATCCGTGAACTCATTGCCATAGTACGATTTTTCATCGCAATCGCGGCAATACTTGATAATGCAAGAATGCTACCTAAGACTAGTAAGCCTATTACTTTTTTCATGACGTCCCCTTAGAATTTAACGCATTTGTCCCCAATATATCCTTCTTCTCAGCGCACAAGTCAGATATATGAGTTAAGTATGCCACATTATAATTGGGATGAGTCAATAAA
>CAYPYR010000096.1:0-2791 GCA_964415095.1 uncultured Pseudomonadota bacterium
GCATCTGATGAAGATGAGTTGCCACCTAAAAAGCAAAAACGTAATGAACCTTCAGAAAGAGAGTAACATGAAAACTTTGATACAAAAATTAACCCGCTCATTGAGCATCTTGCTTATAACTTTTGGCTGCATGATAAATACCCTCATGCCCTACACCGTAAATCTAACCTCTATTGACGCGGCAGGAAATGAACGAGGTATTACCTCTATTTCAGAAGGTGCCGCAAATACTTCTGCAACATTGCAGGGCATTATCCAAACATTTGGTGAGCCAGCACCAGACGCAGCAATTAATATTCCGGTACAGAAAATATTGGATTTTATGACTCCAAAGTTTTTGACCAATGACTTTAAGCCGCTCATGGAATTTGTTGCACAAGAACTTACTCAGCGTTATAACCAAAATGTCCCACGTCCAAACCCTGCGAGTAGCCAGAAAGTCCAAGAGTTACTTGAAAATAAATATTCCATAGACAAGAAGATTAATATTATGACCATTGTCGAATTGGTTCAAGCAGCAGACTACTTAGGCATCCCTGAAATTTATCGCGCTGGCATACAAATTATTGCCATTACGTTAATGCATAATATTACTATTGATAAGTTTTGTAACATGCTAAAAAGCATTAATGCTGATAAGCCAAATGATTTGAATACTACAATTGCAACGTTTCGACTTGAAGATTCTTTGCGCAAAAATGGCTGCGCGCGACTTCTGGCACAACTCAATCCTTCGTTAGTATTTGAATCTATACAACCATTTTTGACTATACAAGCACATGAAGGTACGATCTTTGCCGTCGCATTTAGTCCAAAGGGTAGGTATTTCGCAACTGGCGGTGCTGACAATAGAGTAAAAATATGGAGAACACATACTGGAGAACTTATTCATACTCTTGAAGGTCATGAACGACATATTTCATCATTAGCATACAGTCCTGATGGCAAACAACTTGTATCCGGATCATTTGATGGCACAGCAAAAATTTGGGATACAAAAACAGGAGCTTTGCTTCATACACTCACTGACCCTGCACCACCTGCACACCTTGGCACTACTAGCATTACTAGTGTTGCTTACCACCCATCAGCACCAGTTATCGCTACTGGTTCATATGATACTACCGTAAGATTATGGAATGCAAATACTGGTGAATTGATACGCATAGTCCAACAACATTTAGGTTTAGTTAATGCACTCGCCTTTAGTCCCGATGGCACAAAAATTGCCGTAGGTTCTTCTGACAATTTTGCACGATTGTGGCAAATTACTATACCAGAATCAGCAATAGAAGAAGAAAATCAACCAATATTGCTTCATACTTTTTCTGGTCATACAAGTAGCATTAATTGTCTTGCGTTTAATCCTCAGGGCACACCGCTTATTACTGGATCAATAGATGAAACCGTAAGGCTATGGGATGCTAGTACCGGTAGATATTTACTAAGCTTACTCATTAAACAGGGACCAGTGTGGTCAGTTAATATTAGCCATAATGGCACTAGAATAATCATAGCTTCTCAAGGTTTGACTAGCATATGGAGCTATCCCATTATTACTCAGTTATTTACACTGACACCTACTCAAGGAACTATTATTTCTACTGCATTTAGCTCAAATAATCGCTATGTGCTGACTGGTACTAATCAAGATGAAGCAATACTCTGGAAATATGTAAATCTCACTGATCGCAAAGGTAATATTTCACTTGAACAAGCTCTATTGCTAATCTTGCTTGAAAATATTCAAAAAACGGGCGGCGCATTAAATTTAAGTGAAACTGATTTATGCACTAACTTAATGCGAAAAGTATTTGAAACGTTCAATCAAAATGCACGTGCTTATTTAATCAAAAAATATCAGATCATTGTGGAAAAAGCTGGTGAGTCAAGCAGTAGTAAAGCTGGCTTTATAGAGCGTACTAAAGAGCGTGCCAAAAAATTATTCCAGCGAAAATAAAACCTGACAAAAGATTAAAAAGTTACCATAACAAATCTTTAGACTTTAGAAGGAGCTCGTATGATACGCTTATCTATGATAGTAGTAATAACATCTCTTTTGGGAGCTCTACAAGGACAACCTGCACGCCGTATCGTCTCACCTGCAGCGCTCGAGCAAGCTGCACGAGCAACGGAAGCCTCGCTACCCGCTCTCTATAGATTAGGTTCTGGCGTTACCACGTCAAGTCAACGACAAACAGGAATGCCTCAATTAAATATTCCTCAAGTAGAACCCGCAGCAGTAAAATCAACTACATCTAATATTCCACAACAACAAAGAGCTCATACTCCACCTTCACCTTTTACCAACATGAAATCTCAATTTGCTGCACCAAGCTCAGCTCTTGCAGAACAATTTAATAAAACCTCTTATTATCGCGCATATTCTACAACACCAACACAATCTGAAGATTCCCAAATCGGTATTTGGAAACGTTTTTTAAATTTCTTTGGTTATAAAACAGAAAAACCTGCAATCAATACCTCGCAAGAAAAACAAGAAGTCGATCTCACGGAGAAACGTGCTATAAGCCAACCTGCATCAGCTCTCGCACGTCTTGATGAAGAACAAGAAAAGCTGGATTTTGCTTTAACAGATGCTATCAGACAAACTGATTTAAAAAAAGTACGTGAATTGATAATGCTTGGTGCAGATGTTAATGCAATAAATGAATACACCAAAGAGCCTTTATTAATCTCAGTAATGAGAACGTATAGCGAGGCTGCTCGCGAGGAAGCTGGGGAAGCTGTTCGTCGAAAATTTGGTAAAGATGGTTTTAACTCTCAATTC
>CAYPYR010000097.1:0-2777 GCA_964415095.1 uncultured Pseudomonadota bacterium
TGCATCACTCTCATTGCTCTCTTCTGCAAAAGAACTATATGGCCGTTGAGCAGCAGGCTCCCCCCAAGGCGATGCTTGTGCTTTGCGTTTTCCAAGTGCTGAATGTTCATTTCCTACACCCAATACCATTGCCGGCATGATTAATAAGAATAAAGTAGTTAGTTTTTTATACATCATATTTTCCCCCATTTATAATACAGTTAATTCAGACTGTAATAATTTAATTGTAATAAATGTGGAGATTTTGTCAATAAATAGTAAGCAAAAACACCTGAAAATACGTAATTTTAGGTGTTTTTAGGGTAAAATCAGGTATTTTTACCCTAAATTAGTAATTATCGTAGCCTAGCCTCAATAAATGATCATAAATCGTCAAATCATTTCCCAAATCAACTATGATGATGCCATTTTTCCGGATGATGCTGTTTAATATGAGAATGTTTGAGCACACTTGGTTTTTTAGTATGATGATCGCAATAAGGACAAATATATTCGATACCTAAATGAATCTGCTCATGTGCGGACAAGTTTGACCGCTTATCACAAGAATGTTCACAAACATAACGACAAACGAACGGCTTTTCTACGCCTTGCTGCTCGAGATGGTTTGTAAAACTCTTATAATTCTTTCCAAAATTTATGTTACAACAAGAACATTCAAAATAAGGTTTGAGCTCATCTGGCGCTTTGATTCTGATGGATTTAAATTCAGAGTCTTGAACTACCTCATCAGATACAACCTCATCACTGCACAACCCAAGCTCATTCCAAGACTTAATATTCAATCCATCATGATAATAAAAAGTTTGATCTGCATTTCGTGAAAATTTGGCTTCGTCCAAACCTTCAGAGCCCGTTAAACATATTGTTGCTGTTTGTTTGGTAAACGCGAGCGGATTTAAATAATAAATCAATCCCGAACTATGTTTAATGAACTGAGGATTATCAATCTTTATTATATCTGCTTTATTGAACTCAGCAGCAGACATGCAATTATGAACATTAGTAACTTTGACCAAGGTTGCCTTTAGTGCAAAATTCATGAAACATGTCGGACAAAAATATTTCTTTTTGCCCAGATGTATAGCGTCTTCATGATCCAGTACATCTTGAGGTTTTGTATATTTTTTGTTGCACCCCTCATAAGAACAAAGATGAGCAAACTCATTTTTATGAAATGATCTAATATGCTTCTGCAACTGCTTTATCTGATCAGGCGGATAAACAAAGCGACAATTATATGGACATTGAAATACCGTCTTTTTTCGCTGATTTTTCTCAATGGTATTTATCACATCACCAGAAACCGCTGCCTGAACTGGCGCCTCTTCTTCAGCCAATTCTTGCGCCACTACATCCAAATCAATTAGGTGCGCCATCTCGAGCTCATCAGCATGCGCTGAATCACCTTCGATAATATTCAAAGACGATGCTAAACTCGCAAAAGAGCTGTTTGACCATTCTGCTGTAGAATAATTGCTTTGTGATAATTCTTCCTGGAATGATGCTAAATGTTCTGATGAAACATCTATTCCCCAATCATTACTTTGTTGAAAACTCAATGTTGATGCTCTACTTGATCTTGAAGGAGCATAACTTTTCACGTTAGATGTTAATTTTTCATAAAGTTCTTTATGATGCTTCTTAATATGTTCATTAATAAGCTTATCTTTTCTTATCGCAGAAAGTGCACAATCTGGGCAACAATATTCTATCCCTGAATGTCTATCTTCATGCAAAGTTAATGCAGATGGTGCTTTACAGCTAACATCACAATCTTGATAACGACATACATAAGGATTTTTGATACCACATTGTTGTAAATGAGTAGCATACTCTTTATAGTTTTCTTTAACAAACATACTAGAACATGCTGGACAGAAAAATTCTGTTTTTTTCTCTTTTTTAGGAAAAGCAGATTTGATATCAAATACCCTTTTCTCTTTTTTCTTTAGCTTTAATTGCTCGTTATTGCGTTCATGTGTGATTAAATCAAGTTCAAATCCAAACCTGTCCCATAATCGAGTTATGGTCCCATCTTGATATAGAAAAACGCCATCATTTTGTATTCGAATATTAATTAAGTTTAATGATGCTGAATTCTCTAAATAGAAGAGCCCTCGTGATGGACTTAAGTAAAAAATACCGTGTTCAGTCTCTTTAAAAACTGGCTCATCCAACTTGAGTATCTCGTCAGAATTTAACAACACACCAGTAAATTCGCAATCTGGTCGATGTGGAATCTTTAACATATCGCTTAAAGAGTTTGGAATAACCGCAAAACATCCAGGACAAAAACAACAATCATGTTGCACAGGTTTTATTTGACTCAAATTCTGTTGCCCACTGTCTGAAGAACCACTATATTGCGTATCAGAATCTTCTTCATGTACTGCTGTAGCTAATACACTTAAATCATCTAAATCTAACTCTGCTTGTTCATAAGTAGGCAAAAAAGACAGTTCGGTGCTACTAGAAGCATAATCAGTGGTATCTTCACTTTGATCATTTAAAAACGGCAGACTTAAGCTCTGGCTAAATGACCATTCAGAAGCATCTCGTGACAATTCTTGTTGATATTCGTATAAATCTTCTGCTGAAACAGCTTGAGCAAGTTCTTGAGATGTATAACTGCCAATACTATCTTCTGAAAAAGAACTAAATGGTCTCTGCGCTGGTGGTACCTCTGCAGGTGACTCTAGCGTCTCACGTTTACCCAACACAGAGTCTTCCCTACCGGTAGCAAATACTGCTCCTGGTAGAGTTAATAAAAATAA
>CAYPYR010000098.1:0-2776 GCA_964415095.1 uncultured Pseudomonadota bacterium
TATATTACTTTTAAGGGACACTTTCGCATGCGTATATTAAAACTTTGTTTATTGGCGTTAACACTTTTCATCAACGTACAAGCTGTAGAAAAAGAGATTATTTCACACGATCCCGGGCAATCTTCTAGCGGAGCAAATTCAGAAGAAGCGAGTTTCTCATTAGACTTAGGACAACCGTATCATAGAGAAGAAAATATTCGTACCCTAAGACTGGATGATCTCTTTAAGCAAATGAGTCCTGCTGCAGCAAAAAAAGCAAAAGGCATTTTAAAGCATAAGATTTCGCAAAGAACCGCTGATAACAAGGCCACTGAGGAAGAGAAGATCCATGAAGCTTTGCAAGAACTGAAATCAGATGCCGAGCATTTTCGTAGTGCAATAGCGTTTTATTTAATTGTAGGTCCTAATTCTTTAGGTGATAGCATTACATCTGAAGTTAAAGAGAATCTTGAAACAATGTTTAATGATTCTAGTTTACTTGAAGTAGCAGGTGAGCTGCAGCCTAGCCAATATATTTATTATAGTCAGGCATTTAAAGGTGCAGACGGTGCTATCAATAGATTGTTACCTTTAATCAATGAGCAATGGCAACGGACTATTAGATCACTAGGAACAGAGGAACAATTAACTGGTACGATAAATAGCGCGGTGAGAAAAACGCAAGCTATTTTTGATGAGTGTCTAACTGAAGATGAAAACTTTCTGAATAAGCCTTTGGATATAATGATAAAATATCTTTCTGAAAAGTTATCTGAACATTGTGCTATAGGAAGCCATGAAGAAGAATCTTTGGAATTTCGAGTTGCGGCTATACAACGCACCTTTAATTATTTCCAGACGAAATGTTATTGTGAAAGGATTAAAGATACTCATTATAACTGGCATTCAAAGAAAAATTTGCTTCTTAAAGGTTTATTTTGTGCGATTGCTATCACTTCAATATTGGTAGGATATGGAGCCTCTAAATTCCTGGGATGTTCCAGCAAAGATATTTTGGTTGGTACATTTGTAGTAAATATGATCTCTTTAGTAACGGTATTGTATCATGCTCATAAGATTAATGTAGAATTTGATAAAGCAGAACCGTATTTCAATAAACCGGATTTTAAAAATAAAATTCGTGTACAGAAAGAATCTAACGCATTGCATGCTAAAGAAATACTAGATAACATTTTAAATGCCGTTTTATTTGCAGATATCAATCATTACACGATCTAGTCCACAGATTAATGATATATTACGATCCCGATGCTTAAATATTACGCATCGGGATAATTTTTTAATATAAGTTATTTAAGAAAGATGTAGCATGCAAGCTCTGACGAAATTGTGCTGGTTAATTTTTATACTTCTCGCCAGTGCGCAACATGTACATGCAGTAAATACAAAAACAACAGATCCTGCTCTTGTCTTATTCGAAATAGAAAATCATCGAACATTAATCGATCAAGTTTTTGATCAAAATCCTCAAATACGTCCTGCAGTTCTTGGCCAAGCAAGAAATATTTTAGCAAGCACCATTGTGCATCAAAATTCTAATAGAGATGCCATTGTTGAAGTAAGTACCGTCAATCATGCATTGCTCGCATTAAAAGAAAATGCCAGTTATTTTCGTCGTGCGATAGCAGTCTATTTCATTCTAGGTCCTACATTGGAATCAGATATCAAAGAAAATATCAAAACCATCTTTAATGATAGTAAATTGTATTTTGGTTCTCCCGCGGATCGCCTAGCTTCTTATTTTACCGATGAACAATGGCGAAGATTGCTACATCATGAATTTACCGAAGAAGAAATAACAACGGCGATTCGAAAAACGCAGGCACTGTTTACGGATTGCTTTGCAGAAAATCAACGATTTTTAGCACAACCGCTCGAAGTAATTGCACAGCACTTTGAAGCAATACTTTTAGAAGCTTTTTTAATTATTGAGGATAATGAGTCTATTGATCGTGATCTTATTAAGTCCATTACCTATGATTATCACTCTTTCTTTGTAGAGAAAGAAGAGTTTAGAGGGTTTTGTCTAGATAATCTCCGGAAAGGAGATAGATTAAGTAATTTATTATATTGGATTACATGCCTTGGTATTTCATCTATATGTACGTTTGGTATAGCTGTTCTAAAATCATTTTTATTTGATAGTTTCAAAGCTGATCGAGAGGCTTTAGCATCTGTGTGTTTTTTAGCTATTAGTTCGATTGCTACCGTCTTTTATCTGCGCAATATGATACTTAAATTAGATGAAGCATTATATAATTATAGTTTTGCACATGCTCTTACTATTCGTCGTGAAAAACAAAATGAACATAATAAGCTGCATGAAGAAACCATAAAAAATAATATTCTCAGTACTATTTTCTTTGCGGATATCAATTCATTAGGCTCGGTTGCAATAGATCCTAATCGACATTTAAATGATATTTTGTTGCCTATGAACTAGCGATCTTTGTTTTCAATTGCCCTAATGCGTTTGGCGTAGCATGATCATCAATAAATTTTTTAATAAGTAGTGCAGCATCGTGGGAAGACTGCTGAGCCGTATTAACCTTAATATCATAACAATTATACATATACTCATGTACCGTATCATAATGACTGCGCGCGTGGCCAACCGGCGAAGTTGCACGAGACTTCTCACGTTCTTCCAGCACTGCAAGCGGCACTTCGACGCCAACCAAATATACCGTAAGACCATCAAGTGCTGAAACCAATTCTTTGACCCATGCAGGATTATACAAAATATAATCAACGATAACATTGTTACCACTTTTTG
>CAYPYR010000099.1:0-2737 GCA_964415095.1 uncultured Pseudomonadota bacterium
ATCTTGCATCAGTTGAGTTGCATGATTTGGTACTCTCGTCTGGCCAAGGATTACTGTTTCCCGAAGGCTATGCACTCGGTACTATTGTGGCGATCACCAAAGATGAGCTGTGCTATAATATCGCTATTAAACCCACGGTCGATCTTGCTGCACTTGATTATTGTCTGCTCGTTAATAAAGAGCAGCTCAACTAATCCTTAGATGAAAATTTTAAATTCAATAAACCATTCATGTGCTCTAAAACGCATACACCATGTATCACACGCTACATCAACTGCAGATCCGCTCGTAGCTCTTAGATAGCGCGGTCCTTTAAAATCACCCGCATTAAACCAGCGATAACCGGTGCCAATTGCCCAATCAGTTTTGTAGCTGTATTCAACGCCAGCAAGAATAGTATACGTAAAATTTTTGCGTAGTGTATATTGATTTTCTGCAGAAAAACTTGCATAAGGAGTTGAGTCTCCCGTAGAAGGCAGGCATGTTGTTCTAAAGTTCGTTATCAGAAGATTACTAACACCTAAGCCCACGCCGAAGAGCGGATAGATCTTGCCGCAACCGATATCCCAATTGAGATAGGGGATGCCTCGTCCAAGCAGGTTTGCGCCAAAAAGAATGGAGGTAACATTGAGGTCAAACTTTCTGGTGTACAATGCGCCGTCCGTACAGGAAGTTTGGCATTTTCTATATTTAAAAATTGAGCGATTAGAAATATTAGCTTCAAGATCCACTAAATCAAAAAGCTCGCAACCAATACTAACGCTAGCAATGGGCGCATTGCCTAATTTTGCATTATAACCCTGCATTGCTGGATTCCATGGCGGGTAGGGAGCGCAGACATTAGCACACTCAGAGAATGAGATGCCTGAACCAACTTTAAGATAGAAAGAATAATCATCAGGTCGACACCAACAGCTCGCAGCACTCGATTGAGTGGTGCCTAAAATCAGGATTGCTAGTAAAAAAAGTATGCCTAAGAAGCGCTTCATAAAGTTCCTTTTTTTAAAAAATCATTCCGGTTCTTGTGAATTTAAAATAAATTTTTTGGTCATCTGATGAAACAACTAAAGTAAATGTTTGTCCATAAAAGGGAGAAACGCCAACCTTTGTTGTTGCTACCACAATACATTCAGTAACCATTGAGTGTATGATGCTGTCCAATTCTAAGTTGAGTAATTTTGTTGGGGTAAACCAGGTTACAATTAATCCATTCACGGCATCAGATAAATAATTGGATATATCGGTAAAGATGCCATCGGCATTTTGCATTGATAAAAAAGAGGCAGAGCAGGTGCCGACTTTTATATTCTTCACATCATAAATGGGAGCCCGCCCTGCAAGATAGCTTGATGCTATTGTTGAACTGTCTACCGATACATTAGATGTTGGTATTTCAATAAAGCTATTTGCAAAATCGGTGATATAGAGATAATACGTTATTGTTGTCGGCTCAATGCGATTAACACTAGAGAATGGTTGCAAGGAGCCAGCAAAACCAATACATAATAACAACATGAACATTGCATAACTTTTTTTAATGGAATCGGGTAGTCTTAAACCCGCACCTTGGTTGATCAACATCATAGGCCTCTATTCTACACTTGTTTCTGAGTCACTTAGGTTTTTTAACATAAGAGCAGTATGCATAAGAAAAACTAGAAAAAACAATGAATGTGGATTCATTACAAAAAAAGCAGCCATTTGACGAAAAAATTCAGTTTGTTAAAGTAAAAATAGCGTAAATCCTCTTTAGTATCATATTTAAAAAAAGATATATCATGAAAAAACATTTTTTAATGAGCTTAAGCGTAATTATACTATCATTAACAATCGGTATAAGTAAGCCTAATCAAGAAATACCACATAATATTACTCAAGATAATACTACTGAAGATAATGCTACTCAAGCAGCTGAAAATCTTAATCGTATTTTTAGTAATCTTGCCGATAGAATGTATTGCATCAGCGAAATGAATGGCAATAGTGATGGTGATATTGAAAAAGAATTAGATGAACGAACTTTAGAAATAAAAGAAATATTGCAAAATAATGCACTTGATCCCGAAAAAAATATAGAGTTATTTTTTAAAGCATGTGCTTATGGTAATCGCGCAATAATAGATCTTTTTGTCAATGCGAACTTCAATGTTAATCCATCAATAGAGAATGTTAAAACACCCGCTATGATCGCTGCACTCCATGGTAATATTGAAACCTTGGAAGCACTAATTAAGCATGGCGCTGATCTCAATGCAACTGATAGTGGGGGAAACGCTATTGAGCAATATGCTACCTTTGTTCCAGAAAATTTACATATAGGTATGAACATGTTTGTCTTATTGCCCAAATATCTTATTGCTCAAGCACGATATAAAAATCAAAATCCTTTTGCAGAATGTAAGAAAAAGGTAATGGAATGCAAGCAAGCAAAGAAAGATTAATACATTATTCTTTATAAAAATTTCATGTTCATAGCCTCTCTTTATGCTAGCCATTTTACTAATTTTCTGGCAGACTATGACCATAAAAAATCTGATGCGCCCGTAGCTCAATTGGATAGAGTGCCGGACTTCGAATCCGTAGGTTGCAGGTTCGACCCCTGCCGGGCGCACCAATCTTCCCCTAATCTTTACATAAAGCATCTGAGTTATTCAGGTAGGTGCCTATAGCTCAGGTGGATAGAGCGAACGATTCCTAATCGTTAGGTCGCAGGTTCAAGTCCTGTTAGGCACACCAG
>CAYPYR010000100.1:0-2667 GCA_964415095.1 uncultured Pseudomonadota bacterium
CATATGAGCATGGTTGGACGCTTTTGCATTTTGCTGCATCAAAAAATCAACCAGTGTTGGTTGATCAACTTTTAGAATCTGGAGCAGATCCCAATATTCCGGATGATGAAGGATTTGTGCCACTTACAATGAGTTGCTTGAATAATTTTACTGAAATTACGTATAGATTATTACTCGATCCAAACATTAACGTTAATCTACCTGATGAGGCTCATAAAACTGCGTTGCATTATGCATTATCACGTAAGAATTTTGAGGCAGCAAAAGAGCTTTTATTATGCGGTGCAGATGTAGATTTACTCGATGATGTTTGTAGGTCGGTACTTACCGGGTATATTATTAAAAGTAAGTATAACATGGATGGCTTTGATGAAGAACTTGATCCTAAGCTTGCACTAGAGCTTGAAGCGCTTATACCAAAATTGGTATTAAAGGCTGATGCAAAGGTAGAAGTGTCAAAGAGTAAAGAGCCACGCAAAAAATCTCATAGGCGTAAAAAAAGAAAACCTAAAAATTAAAGGATAGTATGCTCAAGCGATTTATTGTTACCTCTATTTTTGTCGGCGCATGTTTTTTCTCTCAAATGCTCAACGGTGGTCAAATTATATCTTCTATCAAACTAACCACGAATCAAGTTATGCTGCAAGATTATCTTTGGTGCATCCAGGATAAAACTATAGGCCTCTATGCAGCGCTTATAACTGCTATTGAAAAAGAACATAATTTTGTGTTAGAGCAACTTTTAGAAAGATATAGTGCAGAAATCGAGATTGATAAGCCAGATCAAGATGGTCGAACGTTATTGTTTCGAGCAGTAAGTAGTAAAAATCTTGATGCAGTCGAAATTCTTTTAGATAACAGTGCAAATCCAAATCTTTTGGATTCTAAGCAACATTCACCCTTGCAACATGCTGTTGTGAATAAGCTTCATGAAATAATCATAGCACTTTTAACATATGGAGCTGATCCTGATTTACCAAATGATGCACAGAATTTTAATAGCTGTCGTCTATTATTAGAAAGTTATGTTTTTAAATATGCAGATCGAACACAAGAGATTAAAGATCTTATTAAAGCTTTTGATGCTAAGAAGGATCAAGAAGAATAAATTAAGCTTCGTCGTCAGTTTCTTTCCAACCGTCCACTTTTAATCGTTCAAGCAGCTCTTCACTTACTTCGCATTTGCAATCATTTCGCAAGGCACGTAACATTGCACTATAATCATATTGATATTCCCAATCTAATTGTTTTTCAGCACGATCGGTAAAATGATCATTTAATGTGCGCTTTTTGGGCTTGCTTGGTATATAAAGGTCTAAGAAAGAATCTAGATTAATCATATGTAGCAAATCTTTTGTAGGATTAGTATGCATATTACCGCTTTTACAAATCGTTGAAATGCCAGCTACGCTTTGTTCAGAAATTTTGTCAGAAAGGCTACCACTAACATTATTTAAAAAATAATCTAGTGCGGTTAAATTGTGCTGGTCTCTGCTTTTGAAATCATCACCGAGTTCATGAAGTTTTTTAAGAAACGCCTTTGTAACATCTTTATCCTCAGTCCAATGTACATAATGACTAGCTGTACGTTTATCGCTATCCCGAATATTTACTGGTATGTCAAATTCACTAATTAACATTTCAATAATTTTAATACGAGTCATTGTTTTTTCAGAAAAAACTTCATAATCTGCTGCTTGAATAACCGCATGCAACAAACTTCTACCTTGCTCATCACGTATATATTTAGCGTGAATATCCAAATTCCGAGCAAGAGTTAAGAGCGCTGCTAATGTTACATCATCAGCTTTTTTAGCTGCTGCGAACAAATTATCAATATTTTCTTTAGATAATGTTTTTAAATGAAGGGTTTTTACTATAGCACTACCTATAGTAAAACCATAAACAGCTCCTGTAGAAATACGTTTGGCTGCAGCAAAAATAAGTTTCAAGGGAGTGTAATTCGGTTTTGCAGAGTTAAAAGATAATAGTAGAGTTATTAAACCAATCAAACTGTTTCTGAGGTGCTTCATGTTACAGTTTCTCCGTAAAGTGATAGTATTGAGTAAATTTTTTGCTACTATAGATTCTAAAGGGCACATAGGTGCTTGTCAAAATATCAGAGATTTTGCTAGATAAAAAAAAGAGGAAATAGCATAGCCATTTCCTCTCTAAATTGATTTATATTGTATTATTAAGCTTCATCGTCAGTTTCTTTCCAACCGCTAGCTTTTAAACGCTCAAGCAACTCTTCACTTACTCCGCATTTGCAATCATTGCGAAGAGTACGTAACATCGCACTATAATCATAGTTCCATTTTAATTGTGCTTCTGCTCGGTCGGTAAAATGATCATTTATTGTGTGCTTTTGTGCATGACTTATTTGTGTCTGACCGCTTTTACAAATTGTTGAAACGCCAGCTATAATTCGTTCAGAATATCTGTCTTCACCAAAATTCTCTAAAAAATAATCAAGCGCGGTTAAATTGTGCGTATCTTTGTTTTTGAAATCATCACCGAGTTCATGAAGTTTTTTAAGAAACGCTTTTACCACATCTTTATCTCTATTCCAACTTACATAATGACTAGCGGTTTGTTTATTATTATCCTGAATATTTATAGGTATGCCAAATTCATTAACTAACATTTCAATCATTTTAATACGAG
>CAYPYR010000101.1:0-2563 GCA_964415095.1 uncultured Pseudomonadota bacterium
TTTGTACAAAAGCATGCTTGTATTCTTATTTTCATAATATTTTGTATAATTTTTTTATTTTTTCAAAAGCCATGTCTCTATAGATGCTTGCGAATTATTTGAAGAGGACTTTATGAATGTTCCTTTAGTCGAAATATGTAATGTAAAAAAATATTTTGGCGCACACGCTGCACTTAAGGGTATCAATCTCTCGCTTTATCCTGGTGAAGTGGTAAGTCTTTTAGGGGTGAATGGTGCCGGTAAAACCACCCTTTCATCAATACTTGCTACACTCAAACCACCAACAGAGGGAGATATACTCTTTGAAGGTATTTCCGTTTATCACGACATAGTGCGCTACAGGCAACAGCTTGGTTATTGTCCGCAGCGGCCGAACCTTAATGATATGTTAACCCTTGAACAAAATTTAGTGTTTGCAGGTCGTTATTTTGGCATGGAAAATATTGATATTGCTAAAAGAATTGATGAGTTAGCAAATTATTTTGAGTTACATCAATATCTAAGTGCAAAACCATCAATATTGTCTGGTGGCTATAAACAAAGATTTATGATTGCACGTAGTTTGTTGCATAAGCCGAAATTATTGATTCTTGATGAACCTACCGTAGCACTCGACCCGCATGTACGACATCAATTATGGCAATATATACGTGCTATTAAGAATGACGGTATTTGTGTATTGCTTACCACGCATTATTTAGATGAAGCAGAAGTGCTTTCTGATAGAGTATGTGTTCTTGATAAAGGCTCAGTGCGCTTGGTGGATACTCCTCAAAATTTAATGACGACCTTTCAAAAAAGTCGCCTTGAAGATGTGTTCTTGCAATTGATGCATGGCGATGATAACTAAAGGAAATTATGAGCAAGTTTAAAGTATATGGACAGGTGTTTGTCCAATTGTTATTAACCGATCTTACCATTTTAAAACAAGTGATCTGGGACAAGTTAATTAATTTATGCATTTGGGTGTCATCAATTGCATTAGTGTTTACCTACTTGATGCCATTACTTGGTTTGGGTGGTACGTTTTCAAGTTTCATGTTAGCAGGACTTTGCGCCAGTGCTGGGTTGTTTGATGTATTTCCGAGCGCGGTGAATTTTGTAAGTGACCTTGAAGGAGATCAAATAATATCATTTTATTGCACGCTACCGATCCCAACTTGGTTGGTACTTATGCGATCAATAATATATTACAGTATTAACAGTGCTATTTTAATGGCCTGTGTTTTACCAATCGGAAAAATACTCATGTGGTATCATTTTGATATGAGTACCATTCAGTTTGGTAAATTTGCCATTATGTTTGTACTTACCAGCTTATTCTATGGGGCATTTACCTTAATGGTTGCAAGTCGTGTTCGCAAAATGGAAAAAATTGGTAACATCTGGATGCGCATGGTGTATCCGTTATGGTATGTGGGCTGCTTTCAATTTTCTTGGTATGTGTTATATAATGCATTTCCGTCATTTGCGTATTTTGATTTGCTCAATCCATTAACGTATATTATGGAAGGTAATAGAGCTGCAATTTTAGGCGATGATGGCTATTTACCATTTTGTATTTCAGTATCAGTATTACTATTGTTTGTGGCGCTCTTTATGTGGCAAGGCATTAGAAGTATCAAGCGCCGACTCGATTTTGTTTAACAGTTTATTATTCTAAAAGGCATCGGCATGAAAAACAAATTACGATATGTGATATATTGTTTTTTTCTTGTCGGTGCTTTTTTTATTGGTCTTGTTATCGGTATCTTACATGTTCCCTGGATTAATTTTGATGCACCACTAGCAACAGACGTGCAGCAAGCATCTATTGTGTATGATTGCAATGGCAATGAACTTTGTCGCTTTCAAAAAGATAAACGTACACAAGTTACTCTCAAAGATATTTCACCGTTACTTATTGATGCATTTATCGCTGCCGAAGATCATAATTTCTTTTCTCACAGGGGCATATCGCTACGTGGTATGCTCAGATCTACTATAAAAAATATTATTTCAAGACGCATTGTGCAAGGTGCAAGTACTATTACTCAGCAGTTGGTAAAGTTACGCTACCTTGAATATGATCGAACGGTGTGGCGCAAATTAAAAGAGTTGGTACTTGCGCTGCAAATTGAACAAATAAAATCTAAAGAACAAATTTTTGAAGAATATATAAATGCTATCTATTTTGGTCGTGGCATTTATGGTGTAGCTGCGGCTGCAGAGCGATTTTGGGGTTGTAATGCAGTCGATCTAACATTGGCACAGGTTGCCACGCTTGCCGCAATAGCAAAATCAGCTCAACATTATTCGCCCCTTAATAACCAAGAAAAATCAATTAAACGTCGCAACGTTATTTTGTGTAGCATGTATCAACTTAAATTTATTACTGAAGATGAGATGCGTACTGCCAAGCAGGAACCTCTTGCGCTCAAACAGGATAATGGGAGGGATCGTATCCGCACATATCTTTCTGAGGCGATTCGTGTTTGGGCTGAAAATCAATACGGTCATGAGATTTTGTATAATGGTGGTCTTCATATTCATACTACTATCGATACTCATGCACAAGCGCTTG
>CAYPYR010000102.1:0-2557 GCA_964415095.1 uncultured Pseudomonadota bacterium
CGATTATCTTTGGTAAAATTAATCCCTTTGGGCTTCATAACTTTGGTATCATTTGCTTTTTGATACGCAAGTTCCAGGCTAACCTTATTATTATTTCTTATCACTTTGTACACACATACTGATAGTTGCATGTCCCAACCAACCGCCGCAAGATATCTACCATCCGCAGTAAAACGAATGCTATGAATCAAACCAAGACTCATAATGCTGCCCACCGGTTTGGGAATGATCATATGCGTATCCACATCTATGGTATAAAAACGGACGCCGGCATACGGATCATCAGTACATACTGCAAGAAGCGTACCATCAGGAGAAACGATTAAATTTTCAGGATTAAATAAGGTTTCATCATCATGTTGATCAATTTCTTGGATTATTTTGAATGTTAGGTCTTCTTGGTTAAATTGGTAAGTTATAATTTTTCTGCCCAAAAGATTTAATACGGCAAGATAGCGGTCATGAAACCAAACAGCACCGGTACAGGTGCCATAACGCTTTCTGTTATTCACGACCAAGGGCGTATACTGCTCTTTATGAGCTAATATTGAATTTGGTGTATATATCATGCACAGTGGTTTGCTGTAAATACCAGAACAAACTTCGGCAATATTAACGAAAACAAAAAAAGCTATTAGATAGAGTACCCTCATGTTCTTCTCTCTAATGTTTCACTAAATCTGCAGTGAAGAAAGGAACATGCGATACCAAAGCAGCGACATTTTAACGAGCAAGCAATGTTTAAACCGCGCATATACTTGTTTATTAAAAAATGAATCTTGTCGACGCTTTGCATTGGTCCATTTAATTACCTCAAATACCTGTTTAGAAATTGCTACATGACCGTTAGCAAATAGCGCACGTCGCCACACCTCCATAAAATTTCTACCCCATTCCATCGGAATCGCACGCATATCTTGTTCAGTTTTAAAATTAATTTCGATCGCAGGGTCTTTGGTAAGCGTAAATTGATGCATGAGATGATCAACCGCATAATGTTCAAAAAAATATTTAATAATTTCAACGCGTTGTGGATGTGGGATATCATCGGCATCTTGCAGGATTAAAATATCACCACTAGCTTGGGCACAGGCAATATTTCTATTCTCACCAGCATATTGCACCTTTTCTGATTTAATAATTTTTACCGGAATCCGCCATGGTTCATCTTCGAGACTTTTAATAATTGCTGGTTCAACTTTGTGGCATTCAGAAATCGAGATCACAATCTCATCCGGCAACACCGATTGTGAGTGAAACATCTTGATCAGTGAAAAAAGTTGTGATGCATGTTTATAATAACAAGGGATAATTACGGAGGCCTTCAGGTTCTGTGCTTCTTTATATTGTATAGGCTTTACAAACTCACGGGTATCATTATCACGCGGCACCATTGCAATCCCGGTTAAGCATGAATATGTTAATAAAAATAAAATTGATATGGTCGTTACTGCTTTCATTACCATTCCTTTGACTATTGATTATTGAGCAATGCACAGTATTGTATCAAGAACCAATGATAGCACTCAAGGATGTATGAAAAGAAGTCATGCACCAATCTTTATGAGCGCACTCGTCAATCTTTTTGTTTTACTTTGCAACATCGAAAATTCGAAAATATATTTGTTGCATGTATGTGCTTGATTAAATTTGCGCGGAAGAAAGAAACATGCGATACCAAAGTAGCGGCATCTTAACCAGCAGACAATGTTTGAAACGAGCATATACCTGCTTATTAAATATGGAATCTTGTTTGCGCTGTGCAGTTGTCCATCTAATTACTTTAAATACTTCTTTAGCAATAGCCACATTACCATTAGTAAACATTGCACGTTTCCATACCTCTACAAAGTTTCTTGGCCATTCTATAGGAATTGCACGCATATTGTGTTCAATATTAAAATTAATTTCAATCGTAGGGTCTTTGGTAAGCGTAAATTGATGCATCAGATGATCAACTGCATAATGTTCAAAAAAATATTTAATAATTTCTACTCGTTGTGGATGAGGAATATCATCTGCATCTTGCAAGATTAAAATATCACCAATCGCATGATCACACGCAATATTTCGGTTTTCACCGGCATATTGCACCTTGTCTGATTTAATAATTTTTACGGGAACTATCCAAGGTTCATTTTCTAATTTTTTTATTTCAGCCTGATCAGCGTTGTGACATTCAGAAATCGAGATCACAATTTCATCCGGCAATACGGATTGTGTTTGACACATACTGATAAGTGAATAAAGTTGCGATACGTGTTTATAATAACAGGGAATAATTATGGATACCGTGCGTTTTTGTACTTCTCTATATTGCACCGGCTCGGCAAACTCATGGTTATCATTATCGCGAGGCGCCGTTGCAACCCCCGTTAAGCATGAATATGTTAGTAAAAATAAAATTGATATTTGCGTTACTGCTTTCATTATCATTCCTTTGATTATTGATTATTGAGCAATGCACCGTATTGTATCAAGAATGGATAATATCATTCAATCATGTTTGGAAATAAAACTGATAAGTAACGCGTACAAATCTTTACGAGCGCACTCG
>CAYPYR010000103.1:0-1213 GCA_964415095.1 uncultured Pseudomonadota bacterium
GGTGGCCTGCATCATATAGCTGACTGGGCTGACATGGTAACGGTACATGCAATAGCGGGTAATGGCACGATTGATGCGCTAAAATCAAGCAAAGCAACTGAACATGTAGCCATTTTACTGATTGCCCAGATGAGTTCAGCAAACACCTTGGCAGCAGGAGAGTATACGCAAAAAACGATTGCCATAGCAAATCAATATCCAGATAATGTTATTGGATTAATCTGTCGCGAAAAATTATCAAATAATCCGGCAGTATTACATCTGACCCCCGGCGTACAATTGGAAGTAGGCGGTGATAATTTAGGTCAACAATATTTGACGCCGGCACGCGTTATTAAAGAACTTGGCAGTGATATTATTATTGTAGGTCGTGGTATTTTAAAAGCTCAAGACCCAGTTGCAGAAGCTTGTCGTTATAAAGACGCTGCGTGGCTTGCCTATGACGAGAAAGTAAATCAATCATGATAAAAGTAATTATAGTTTTTATGCTGGTATCTTGTACCAATAGTATAATGGCTAAAACCTGGCTCGAAATTTTTAATGATCATGAGCAATTGTTGGTCGATGAATGCTACCACCTTATTAAAAATCAGCAGGTAGCATATGCACAACATGCTGCGCCAACGATAGCTGATAACAAAATCAAAAGCATTACTATTCTTGAAAATGATGAACCATTAATTGATGTTCGTGAGATGCAGCATCCACGTATTACCATGCTTCCTGATGCACCACAAAAAAGTGGATTTGTGGCGCCGGAATATAATTCTGGTTTGCCCAGTGCTTCAAAGATGAGAAAAGCTTTGTGGTATAAGTTTGTTGTGATGGTAAAAACGCTCGATGAACTTGCGCCATATTTTGGCTATAAATCGGGTACCATTTCAATTAAAGTGTTTGAAGGTCTGCGCGATTTAGAAACTCAGCGCATGCTTTTTGAAAATAAAGCGCAGGAAATCAAATCAGAAAATCCGCAGCTTTCTGATGATGAAATAGAGCAGGAAACGGCAAAATGGGTATCGCCAGTAAAGAATAACGTTCCGGTGCATTCTACGGGGGCAGCAGTAGATATTCGATTATGGCATGATGAAGCAAATACGTTTATAGATCTTGGTAAGTTTGGTGTTATTTGGGGACCTAATCCGCACGCACCTACTTTTTCTGAAGATATTACTGATGTGCAAAAGCTAAATCGTTTATTATTATTGATGGCAGC
>CAYPYR010000103.1:1313-2550 GCA_964415095.1 uncultured Pseudomonadota bacterium
AATTTTTACAAAAGTATTAAGAGCGCAAGAAGTTGCTCTTAATACTTTTGTAGACCAATAAATTATCTCTTCCCAAAATAGGGTAAATCTGTCAACGTTATTCATAGTAAAGTTTGCACCATGTTCATGGTCATTAATGGTAGTTAACATTAAAAGGAGTTAGTATGCCATATATGAATAAGAAGCAGGTTTCTCAATTTTTCCAAACAGCACTCGGGCTATCACTCACGCTACCGTTATCACTTTTCAGCTGTCCGCCGAATCTTGCCTGGACACGCAGTTCGCCAACTATTAATGAATCACTCGTTGAACATTCACAGACCATGGAACAAAAAGTATATGAAGTAACGCCGCACATGTATCTTGCCGTAGGATACGGTATAGCAAATGCCACTATGGTCATTGGTGATGATGGTATTATTATCATTGATACCATGGAAACCAAAGAAGCAGCAGAAGAAGTACTTGCAGAATTTCGCAAGATTACCGATAAACCAATTAAAGCAATTATCTATACGCACAACCATCTAGATCATGTTGGTGGTGTCTGTGGGTTTGTGAGTAAAGAAGAAGTAGAGTCGGGCAAAGTAGTTATTATTGCGCATGAAACATTGCTTGATGAAGTAACGAATGTTGCCAGCGTCGTAGGACCAATTTTGGGTGAGCGTAGTGCATATTCGTTAGGCACGATGCTTGAAAAAGGACCAATAGGATCAGTAAATGAAGGCATTGGACCAGTGTTTCAAAAAGGTACCATGACTTTTATTCCACCAACAAAAGTGCTCAAAGATTCGCTTGAAATTACTATATCAGGCGTGCGTATGCAAATTTTACATATGCCAAGTGAGACAAATGACGAAGTGGTAATTTGGTTTCCAGAATGGAAAGTTCTGCAAAGTGCGGAAGTAATTCAGGGCGAGAGTTTTCCTAACATACATACTATTCGTGGTACGCATTATCGTGATCCAGTGCAATGGTATCAATCAATTGATCGCATGCGTGAACTTGATGCACATTATATGGTGCCAAGTCATGGTCGGCCAGTGCATGGTAAGGCAAAAGTTGCAGAGCTGCTTACCGCGTATCGTGATGCAATCCAGTATGTGCATGATCAAACGATCTATCATATGAATCGTGGTCTTACACCAGATGAGTTGGTAGAAAAAATTAGTCATCTACCGGATCATCTGCGCCATCATCCTTGGTTACAAGAATACTATGGTACGGTTGTGCATAC
>CAYPYR010000104.1:0-2509 GCA_964415095.1 uncultured Pseudomonadota bacterium
ATGAATATATACATATTAATAGTATAATAGAATAAAAGGGGTTAAAGGTCAAAAGTGAGTAGGGGGGTCGAAACGGCAGTTTGGGTCAAGTTGCTTGAGTAAGGTTGAGAACCCCTTTTTTTGCTGCAAAGTCGCTATATCGTCTTCTTGTGATAATAGAGCATTTTGGACTTCTGAAGAGCTATAAAGTGCTTGAATCATTGTGCTATAGTTTTCTTTGCCAGCAAGGTGTTGTCTTGTACGTTCTATAAAATGGTGTGTCAAAGAATGTATTTCGATGATATTATCTCGAAATCTTGGTAGTTTTGTATATAGTGCTGTATGCCCATTGTTAATAAGAAATTGTACTGCAGCGCTATTAATATTTGAAGTGGATGGAGACATATCAGTTAATAAAAGACCTAGAAGCGTTCTACCGGACGTATCTGAAAGATCAAAGTTCGCACCTAATTCTTGAAAAGCTTGTAGTAACAATAGTTTAGTTGATGCTGATTGAATAGTATTAATTTTATGCGCGGGTGTTTGTAGGTCAGCATTACCAATGTTAACATTTAGACCAGATGTAACTAAATTATCAATAATTTCTATAGCATATGCGATTTTTTGTTCATTGGTTTCATATTGTAGGCCACGCATGATCGCATGAAGCAAACTATTACCATTGTTGTCGCGCACATTTTTAAAATCGATTTTTTTATGAAGTGCGGTATTCACTGAACATTCAAGAGTTTCAAAATCACCAGATTCAGCTGCTTCAAATAACTGATTTATAGAGCCATCACTTACCGACATTAATGGTACACAAGTAAATAATAAGTTACCGAGTAAAAATCTTTTTATGATATTATTCATTGTTGTCTCGCTAAAATTTTTCAAATGATACTTTAACCTGTTGCAAAGCATACTTTAACAAGTTTTTAGAAAAAGAAAAGCAACAAGTAAATCGTAACGTTATATCGATCTATAACGATTGAGTTCCCAATCGGTAACGGTACGCTTAAACTCATCAACTTCAGCGCGTTTTATTTTGCTGTATATTTTTTGAAACAGTTCACCGAGATTAGTTTTAATAAAATCACTGGTTTCAAAATAATCAAGTGCGACTTCAAGTGATCCAGGAAGTGCGTCAATACCAGTTAATGCACGTTCTGCTGCAGAAATGGTAAATAAATTTTTATCAGTGGCGGGTGCAAGTTCAAGTTTGCGATCAATACCATCAAGTCCAGAATAAATCAAAGCTGCTAGCGCAAGATATAGATTGCAACTTGGATCAGGTGAGCGAAGTTCTGCGCGCATGTGATGGGTATTTTGTGGCAAGATGCCGGGAATGCGAATCAAGGTGCTACGATTTTTTAATCCCCAAGCAATATAGACCGGTGCTTCATAACCAACTACCAGACGTTTGTATGAATTGATGATCGGATTAAAGAGTGCCGTCATTTCTTTAATATGCAGAAGGTTACCCGCAATAAATTGACGCGCGATCGATGAGAGTTTGATCGGATCATCTTGTTGATAGAAGGCATTGGTTTTTTGTGTGAAATCAAAAAGACTATAATTGGTATGTAGCCCACTGCCATTTTGACCAAATAGAGGTTTTGGCATGAAAACTGCTTCATAGCCATAGTGGTTAGCAATAAAACGAATTACATTTTTAGTGGTAATAATATTATCAGCTGTTCTGAGCGCATCTGCACATTTTAGCGTAATCTCATGTTGACTTGAAGCAACTTCATGATGCGTTTTTTCTGGCTCAAGTTCGAGCAAGCGCAGTGCATTAAGAATATCAAGCATAATCGAGTAGGTTGGATAGCGATCGCTATGATCACAATAATTATTGCTATCGAGTTGCTCGCTAGTGATCATTGGTTTGACGATGCTTGCGGTATTGTTCTCTGGTTGTTTAACTAGAAAAAATTCCAGCTCGCATGAAACTAAAAGACTATAGCCACGTTTATTAAGTTGCGCGCATGCTTGTTTGAGGAGCGTGCGTGGATCTTGTGGCAGTGGCCTGCCATCTTCGGTACACACATCACCGATAAACTGTGCGGTCTTAGATCGCGGATTATCCCAAGGAATAATTTTTAACGTAGCAAGATCAGGTTTGATCAAAAGATCACTTGCAGTAATTGAGGTGAATCCAGTAAGTGATGACCCATCGACGTTAAAGCCATCTTTGAGTGTTGATGCTGCCATTTGACGGGTAACGGTATAAGAACGAGGATTGCCTAAAATATCAACGAACTCATAGCGAACAAACTGAATATTTTCTTCATCAAGTATATCAAGAACATTTTGTACTGCTTGTTCTTGTGTAAAGATATTATTACTGAAGCATATTAATAATAAAGATACTATTAGTTTTGAACGCACCATCAACTTCTCCTTTAAGCTTTTGAGTGAGATAACGTCAAGAAGCTTATCATAGCAAAAGGTCGTCTGCAAGATTTGATATTTCCTATAACATATGTGAGCATAATCGCGATCTTTAGTCCCCATTATGCTTACG
>CAYPYR010000105.1:0-2348 GCA_964415095.1 uncultured Pseudomonadota bacterium
AGGAAATGAACGAACTTCCTGACATTGTTTTCTATGCAGGTGCAGGAGGAACAAAAAAAGTTAAAAAGTTGATAGCTAAAGGTACAAACCTTGATGAGCCGGATGCAAAAGGTAATACAGCGTTGATTCATGCAGTTGCGCAAGATCATATTGATAGAGCAAGGGAATTAATTGCAGGAGGAGCTAAGGTAGATTAACCTGATGAGAATGGTTTTTATGCTTTGCATTATGCAAGTAATAAAGATCTTGTTGATTTAGCTAGGGCATTAATCAAAGCAGGGGCCAATGTAGATATGCAAGATGCTAATGGTGATACAGCCTTACATACCGCAACAAAGAAGCAGAATATTGATATGGTTACGGTTCTGCTTGGGGCTGGAGCTCGTGTAGATATAAAAAATAAAAAGGGAATGCGATCATTGTTCACTGCACATTACATGGGTCATTATCTTGGTAATGAGCCTCTAGAGAACCTTTTTTCCGCTTATAAAGAAAAACTTAAGCCGTTTGGAAGAGAAGAACGAATAATTTTTCACCAAGCAAAGGCTGCAGTAGATGTATTTGAAATATTTGAAGAACTAAATTTACAATCAAATTCTGATGAAATTGATAAAACCAGTATACAGTCATAACATAGCTGATTTACTTGAAAAACTTGGTATTACTGATTTGGAAGATTAAACCATCATAGAGTTATAAATATTGTTAAATCCAACTCATGCTTTTGCCAATACATTGCCATTGAGTAGAGCCATATTGGGCATGTTTATGCCATAGAAAATCAAAAATTGCACGACGTGCTTCGATTTCATAAAAATGATTTTTTTTGCATGCATCCACTAAGGCTTTAGTAGCCCAATCTATTGCTGTATAACCATCTTGATTTTTTTCATCAAAATCAACGCCAGCAGCAATTAAAGCACGAACCATGCTATAAGAGCCATGAGCTATTGCTATAAATAATAATGGTATTTCATAATCGTAACCATCAAGGTTTCCTCGTAAATCTTGAGGCGAGACCCCTGCTTTTAATAACGCAATGGTAGAGAGTACATCGCGATCAATTACTGCATTGATGAGTGAGGCTTTAGCGTCAGCTTCATTGATGATGCCAATCTTAGTGGCTACTGAAGTAAGATTGAAACAAGAAAGAGTTGAAGAAGTAATTAAAAGAAGAATGATTGCTATAGAATATACGTAATGCATAAAATCTTTCTTAACGATGAGATAATAGTGTGATACAACTTCTTGAGCTGATATTACAGCTCAATATCTTGAGGTTCTTTCCAATGTTGTTCAGTAATATATCCCGCAAAAATAGGATCAGTGATACCTGGACGTTCAATCCATAGATAAAATGGTTTATCTATAACAATATTATTTTCATCGCGCGGGTCATGACAGCTTCTTTCCATAGCAATTGCAACGGCGCTTTTAACATGTGCGCCAACTTCATTCATTTTAAATTTGTTTTGTTGCAATGCTTGAGCAATGTACCAGTCTTGTAACTGCATTTTTTCTAACCAACTAATATTAACTTCTTGATCAAGATCGACCATAGGAAATTTAACCGCATCATAATCGTCTGTGCTTGTTAAACGATTATTTTTTACCGTGCGTATCCATTGCAATAATTCGAAATCCTGCAAAGGTATATGATGATCACTCATAGTGATCCATACGGTATCATCTGATTTTGTTTTAATACAAACAATGGGCTGTGTATAATCCATTGCTGAAAAAACATTAAAGCCATGTTTCATAGTTACGGCAGCAAATTCTTTATTATGTTCATTAAGTATGGTTGTTTTTCGTCCTTTATGTAACCACTTAAAATGTACATCCAGTATAGAAACTACGCCAAATCCACCGGCTTCAAATGGCGATAGCTCAATGGTGAACCCTTCGCGTTTCAAAATAGCATTGAGTTCTTGATAATCTTTGGATGCCCACCCACACAATTCTTTATCGGTAAATAGAGAGATTTTATCATGTTCATTAAAGTGCTTTTCTAAGAATATTTGTTGCTGCTTATTAACGGCCTGCCATTCTACGGGATTTATCCCTAAAAATTGAGCTGCAACTAACAACGCTTTGATGATAGGCCATACAATTATTGATGAACTCATGATGTTCCTTGTGCTATAACATTAAATCTTATTGATTAATTTCTATTTATGAGTTTATGCGAATAATATGGATAATCAAGCGGGTAGCTTAAAACGCATATTTTCAATGCAAAATTTGCGTAGAGCTATTGTATTCTGCTTGAAAACTATTGTACGAGAGATGAATCAATTTTTACCTGTAATACGATTTGGTATTTTTTCGTTTTGACCGTTTATTCC
>CAYPYR010000106.1:0-2325 GCA_964415095.1 uncultured Pseudomonadota bacterium
GCTTGTTTTATGTTACTCGCTTTAAGCAATCGTATGAGCTCTGTTTCTTTTGCATTGATACAACTTGCTATTACCGTAAATAAGATTAAAAAGAATGACGGTTGCATTTATCTTCTCTTCTATAATTACTGATTCTACATAGAATCATTATTCTTCAAATTCGCGCTGTTCTCGGGGTAATGAAGAAAGTAAATCAGTAGCTAGACCTGCATCAATAATCTTAAAATATTCTTCTTCGCCAACTTGTTTTATCAATCTTCGTTGTTGCGTAAGAAGTTCATCTTGATCCCATCCCGGTCTTGGGTCATAGAGTATAGATGCATTACTGACTAATGCGTTATAAAGATCTGCCCCTAATTTTCCAGCATAAAAATCTTTTTTTATTTTCAGAAACTTTTGCGGTGTTCTTCCATATTTATCAAGAATAGTACTATCGAATAAATTAGATTGGTTTTGTAGTAACTTACGTAAAATCCAGTAACCAGTGAAATGCGCATTTATCAAATGCATGAGCGTTTTTCGTTGCTTATTTTGTCGATTGCAAAATCCGTAATCAAAAAAATCTTTGCCTGGTTTAACTAAAGATAGACGAACTACACGCACTAATAATTTTACTTTTTCAAGATACTCATCGAAATCATAAAACGAATCTAATACCGGGAAATGCTTAATTACTAAAAATGCGAGCGTATTACCATCATCAAGTTGATGAGTAAGATAGTCAAAAACAGTATTGCTATCTTCTCGATATTTTTGTTCCAACTGGTCTACAAACTCAGCAGTGAGGATATAACCATTATCGCGCAACGCACGTTCATCAAGTGTTATAGCATTAAGCGCAGGAAATAAAACGAATAAACCGCATAGAAAAGATTTAACTAATATATTCATTACCACTTCCTTCTTGTTTGTAACCATGTTGTTTTTGGTAAAGAAAATATATCTTAAATACAATCAATTAGTAAGCAATTTTTTATGATAATATGATATAAGAAAAACTTAAATTTCAAACCTTTCACCAAGTGGTTTTTCTAGATATTGTCGACTAGAACTTGCACCACCTTTATCTATGTCATCAATCATATAAGCGTGTAATAGAGCAATTGATAATGCTGCATCTATTTGCAAACATTCTTGAAGACAATCTTCTATATGATCGCTTATATTGCACATTCTAAAAATCTGCTCACATACTTCTTGGCCAAAATGTTCAGCATATTGCCTTGTGCGATTGTATAAGTGATATATCGCAGCTTGATTTAAATTTATGCTAAACAACTTATAGTCCACATTTTTAAGTAAGAGTCTTAATATTAAATAACTATTAGGATGCTCTACAATATAATGCAAAATCGTTTTATGTTCGTTGTTAGTAGCATTACAAAGTGATATATCTAATGACCCTAATGTATCGACTTTCAAGAATGAACGAAGCAATAAAACAAAAGAGGCTAAAGTGGTAGTCACATCACCCATATGTTTAACCGAAAAGCTGCTAGCACCAAATTGTTGGATGGCAATTAATGCAGGAGAATTACCATCTGGATCGCGCAGATTAAGATCTGCACCCAATTTTTTTAACTGAGGTATCAATTCTTGATAGACTAATAAATCATCATTCATAATACTCTTATCATCTCGAATTTGAAAAGAAGCCAGTTGATGCAATACGGTCAATTCCTCTTCATTTTTTTGATCAACATATCTTCTTACGCGTTCAATTTCAATTTTCTTAATCTCTGAACTTTCGCTTGGGCCAAAACACTCTTGTAAGTTAAAAATTATTTTTTTTGCTTCTGCATAATCAAAACCTAAAAGTGCTTCATGCAATTCAGTTGGTTTGGTAAATAAGCTATTGCTGGTAGTTGCAATTACTAAGCATAAGATTAAAGAATACTTCATGACTGCTTCTCTCATAAAATAGATAGATGATTACACGCTTGACGAGTTTAGTGTAATCCAAAATAAGCAGTAACCAAATAGGTAATATAAAAATAAATTTAATAAACAAGATAAAGAAAAAGCCCGTATTATTTTTAATACGGGCCTCTATTTTTGAATAATTAGCCAAGCTTTGCAACAGCATGTTTTAAACGCCGGATGCAAACATCGCGACCAAGAACTTCCATCATCTCATAAAGCCCTGGCCCCATGCCTACGCCTGAGAGCGCAAGCCGCACGGGATGAATAAGTTCACTATTTTTCACTTCAAGCGCTGCTGCAACCTGATGCATAGTTTCTTCCAACGCCGGCTTTTCAAATACGGCAATTTGTTCTAACGCAGCAATTAATGCGTTAACGTAACTGCTCGTTTTAGCATGCCAA
>CAYPYR010000107.1:0-2285 GCA_964415095.1 uncultured Pseudomonadota bacterium
ACTAGAAAAGATTAATAATCATCAAGTCAAGCATAGAAAGTCACACAAAAGAAAAGTAGATGAATAAAGTGTTTTATATTATTGGGTTGATTCTTAGTAGTAGTTTTATAACGGTTTTATCAGTCGGTGATGAAGCTATTTCTCAAATAGATAATGATCAAGAATATAATATCTCTCTGAACGAAGAGGTATTATTATCGTATGTTTATGATGAATTTGGTTCAAGCTATGATTCATTAAGGCAAGAAGATATAAATAATTGTTCGCGACAAGAAGAGATTGCTGAAAAAAGTAGTGGTACAGATTCAGATATAGATAATAGCGGCCATATTGAAGAAACATTATACCAACGACTTTCTTTAAAGCTTATTGATAAGGTACCAAAGATACATGGCTCTCCAGAAGGCACAGTAAGTTTTATTACAATAGTTCTAATGAGATTTGATTTGGCGTTGAAGTGGAGCTCATGTATGAGCAATGCAGCATATCGTAGATTTTTACTTTGGTTGTCGAATGGTTGGTGGGATCAGATTAAGGTTCAATTTAATGATAAGCATGATCCTAATTGTGCAGAAGATATAAAGCTTCTATCAATACTTGATGAAATAGTTCGGTATCAAAAGCAAACTAAGAAAAGAAAGCGTAAGATTGGAGAATATGATTTAATAAGTGCAATCCAAAATGAAGAGATAAATTATGATAATAGTTTTGATATATCTGAATATGCAATATTAGCAAAAAAACTTACAAACGTTGTGTCAAGTAAAAAACAAGCTAAAAGATCTATGCAAGACGAATACATTTTAAGTTATATTCTGTTGAAATATGATAGAGATCTTGCATGGAGTGAAATTCCCAAAGCATCGCAGGACAGAATTAACTGTTGGCTTAAAAGTGGCAAGTGGCAAAAAATATATAAAGCATTTAGAGCAAAATGTGATCAATCATGCGAAGATGATATGATGATTTTGTCATTGCTTGAGAAAATTCTAGATCATGTAGATTCTCAACCTCTTCAAAAGAAAAGAAAATTAAAAAAAACTCGAATTAATGGTGCATTAAGTATTTAACTAATTAATGACTCTATTCTATAGCATTAAGAAGTACTAAACAACCTAAGATAAGAGACATGAATAAATTACTTTTTATTAACGTGTTTGTTCTCTTTAGCAGTTTTATAATAATTTTTGCTTTTGATGATGGAACTGATTTTCAGATGGGTAACTATAAGTTATCTCAGGATGATGAACTGTTATCCAACATTTACGATCAATTTGGTGCAAGTTATGAACAATTGGCTCAAGAAATTTCTGGAGGTTCTATCAGTGCAGGTAATGTACTATTAACAGATTCAATTGTCTTTGACTTTGATGATCTAGCATCGTATGAAAAACTAGCAGAAAAACTTATAGGATATGTTCCTGGCACAAGAAATGGAATAGGTAAAGATGAGAAGAGTGTAGCTATTTTTATCAGCCTGATGTTAGCGAAATTTGATGGCTATTATAGAACGTTTGATGAAATTTCCAATCCGCACTTTAATCGCAATAAATTACAAGAGTGGAATACCAGAGGTTGGTGGGAAGAAATATGCCATCAATTTAGTGAAACAGCTGATCAGTCGTCTCAAGAGGATGTAAAGCTTTTATCGTTGCTTGCAAAAATTGCTACTTATAGTGAAGAATTTAAGGGAAGACGGGAGCAACGTATGTGGCGAAAAAAATTTGAACAAACGTTATATCCTGAAGAAGATGATGATAGCGATTTTGTTATCTACGATTATGAAACACTTGCTGAAAGACTTACAACATTGATATCCCGTAGAATTGACATAGATCTTTCAAGCATGAACATGGCGCAGATTCTATTGAAATTTGATAAGAATATTGATTGGACGGAATTTTCCTTGGCTTTGCATGATAATGTTGATGATTGGTATGACAATGGTAATTGGGAAGTAATATTTAATGAATTTAATGCTGCCCGTGATAAGTTGTGCCAAAAAGATATGAAGATTTTTCGTGTACTTAAGAAAATTTTGGATAGGTAGATTCCCGGCCTCCTCGCAAGAAAAGAAAAAAAAAGTCATGTAAAAATGATGCATTGCGCATTTAAGTAATGGATGATGATTAATATAATCTGACCTGTGTAACTATTTATCAAAATAGCTATGGCAATCGTAGGTGCTGGGTGTATTCTTAGAACATGCACGTGAACTCAATTTAAAAATTTAAAAAATTGTTTGAGGAGAATACATGTTACGACGTATGACAAACTTCGTATGG
>CAYPYR010000108.1:0-2244 GCA_964415095.1 uncultured Pseudomonadota bacterium
AGTGCGAAAGTAAAAAGCACTATGCACTCACATCTTCCCAGTCGACAATAAATTTATAAATGAAGGACAACTATGATAAAAAAATTATTAATAATTACATTTTTAACATTAACTTTTAGTTTAACGCACAATGTTTTTGCATGGCATTTTTTGTATGTTGAATCTGATCACTATGAGATGCTTAAAAATGCTGAGCAGATGAAATCATGGTTTGAAGACATTGATGAGAAAGATATCAATACTCCTCTTGATGATTATGGAGTTACTGCATTACATCTTGCTATAGGATGCATTGTATTTAATGATAAAGTAGAAAAATTACTTACTCGTGGAGCAAATCCAAATATTAAAGATAGTTCTGGAGATACGCCTTTGCACTATGCAGCTTATCAAGGAAACGCTGCAGTAGTTGAATTATTACTTAAACGTGGTGCTGATGTACATGCGGTTGATAATGCAGGCATGACCCCATTGTTTGTTATTTGTTGCTATCAGCGTTATATTAAAGAACGCGTAAAAGATATTACACCGGTGATGCAACTCTTGATTGATTATGGTGCACAGGTAAATGCAAAAAATCCATCAAGCAATTATTATCCAACTCCTCTGCATCATGCTGTAGGGGGTTCAGCAGCTTCCGTAAAATTGTTATTACAACATAAAGCAGATAGCAATGCGCAAAATGAATATGGCGAAACTACTTTTCAATGTGCAGCACAACATTGCAAATATGCAAAGGACATCACCAAAGAAATTTCACTACTTAAAACCATGCTCGATAATGGTGCGAATATTAATGCACAAGACAAAGAAGGTAACACCGCACTACACATGCTCCTGAGTGAATTTGCACACTGTCCAGCTTGGTGTTCCGTGCATAATCATAATACAAATAATAACATTAGATATATCGTAAAATTTTTGCTTAAACATGGTGCTGATAAAACAATAAAGAATCATAAGGGCGAAACACCATTCTATGTTGCTTATCGTAAAGATGATCATGTAAGCGCAAAGCGTATAAGTAATCAAAATGGATTTATGCGATTCTATACGTATTATACACACAAATTGTTTACCAAAAAACAAACGAATAAAAAAACAACGTGCCATCATCACGTAACTCATCATTAATTCGTTTTATAAAATAATCTCAATGTAAAAAAGGTCTCGGAGCAATCCGGGACCTTTTTTATAGAGTAAAATACAGGGCGTTTGAGTTCTTTTGAGCAGTTGTTATAGTTAAAATATAACTGTTTTACCGCAAAGGAATTGTATGCAACGTTTATTACTTACTATTTTTGCTCTCTCAGTGTTATTTCCACCAGCAGTCCAAGCTAATGCGACTAAAGCTGGTAAATCGTATACACAGCACCGTAAGATCAAGGCTACCCTCTTCAATGCTGCAGTTGGTGATGCGCTGGGCCGCGTTACCGAATTTGTTGAGACCACCAACGAAATTTATACGCAATTTGGTCCGCAGGGCGTTACTCAGTTATCTCAAGCAATCATGAAACATCCGGTAACTCAAAAAATCATTGCGCCATACACCGATGATACGGTCATGTCGCTCATTGTGTTAGAAACAATACTTGAAGGTAAAACGAAACAATCTCATACCGATGATATATTAAATCAACTAGCACATTCATTTGCAAAACTTTTTAGCAATAAAAAATATATCATCGATCCATTATTTGATATACGTGCTCATGGTATACGTAATATTAAAGCGGGACTTGCATTGAATCAACTGATCGAGCAAAACCAAGATACTACCGTTGGTTGGTGGCAAAATAGATCTCAACAAGAAATTGCTACTGAGGCAGGTTGCGGATCAGTTATGCGTGCATGGCCTATTGGCTTGATCTATCCCGATAATATAACACTGGTGATCAAACTTGCTGATGAACAATCAAAAATTACCCATCGTCACCCAATGGCACGTGCAGCAAGTGCTGCAATGGCAGTCGGTATTGCATATGCATATAACGATAAGTCGGTAGATGAAACGATCGACGCTATGATCGCCGCTGCAGCAACGTTTGATGCCGAAGAATTGCTCTATAAAGTTACTGCACAAAAGTTATCTGCTACACAACAACCAACTGCTGATATGATTAAGCATGATAAGTTATTAACGAGCGATATGATTCGGTATGCGTATATTTCTGCGCGTGCGGGAAAAACTCCCCATGAAATTTTAGGTACACATAATCACAAGCAACATAATTATCGCTCGCC
>CAYPYR010000109.1:0-2193 GCA_964415095.1 uncultured Pseudomonadota bacterium
CCGATGATGTACGTGCTGCTATGGCATGCTTTAAAGAACGCATTGCACAGCATGTACCAAAAGACAGCTCATTACCATTTGTGATTCTTGGTATATCTATGGGTGGTGCTGCAGCGCTCAAGGCGATGCATATGGAGCCGCATCTTGCGAATGGACTTATTCTTGATGCGGTATTTAGTGATTTATGGCGTGAAGTAAATCATGTATTTTCATTAAAATCGGGCTTGCCGCGTTGGCCGTTTTTACCGTTGATGCTGCTGATGCGACCTCTGTTCTCCGCGATTGATATCTTTAGTCTGCGGCCGATGGAATATATTAAAAGTTTGCAAGTTCCCGTACTGATCATTCATTCTTGCGTTGATCCGGTGACTAAACCCAAAGATGCATTAATGCTGTATCAAGCAGCACATGAAGCAGGCAAATCAGCAAAGCTTTGGATCGCGCCTCCTGGTCGCCATGGTCGATTATATAATGTTCATGGTGAGCAATATGTGCGCAAAGTTACGTCATTTATACGATCACTTTCTTGATGAGATGCTTTTAAATTTTTTGAAAGAGTTGCTACAGTGTTTCGGTTGGTATGTAAAAGAATCTTTTATAATTAATCAGGAGTTATAGATATGTTAGCCATAAAACGAAATATTTTGTACAGCATGATGCTATTATTAAGCAGTATTCAAGTGAATATTGTACGATCAGACGTGCAAGAAACGCTTGCGGCAATTGAAACAGCTAGTGTAGATGATATTGCTCAGGCATTGCTTGGCAATCAAAATGCATTGACTAAAATGTTACAGACTCTTAAGGATAATGAGCAAAGTGAAGTAATACAAACTATCCAAGAACAATATAGCGAATTATTTTCTGGTTATATGCAATCTCATCGGCCACTTGTCCCAGAAGATCAAATACATTTTTCAAAATTTAGACTGCAATTTATAGATGATGGCGTGAATCATAAATCAAGTGATGCGAAGACATATAGTCTTATAAACAATGAAACCGGCAAAGAAATTTACAGATCTGTTGGTTGGTGTACTCATACATTTAGTCAGGATGAATCATTGGTTGCTCATTATGTATGGTCATATAGATCTGCAAAAATTGTAGTATTTAATACTAACACGTACGAGAGAAAAGAAATTTTTCAGCCAGAGGAGAAAGAACACTTTTACGTAGGTAGTTGTACATTTACTGCTGATAACCGTTACTTAATTATTACCACACCTCGAATCTATGTTTATGATTTGCAAGAGTTGCGATATTGCACGGCCGATGAAGACTCATTAGGTGGCGCGCTCCTAGCATTGAATAATTTTTTTTCTAAAATTATAAAGGGTGATGATGATCATGAGTGGGTACCGCGATTACGCGTTACGACAAGTGCTTGCGGACGATATATTGCTTTTAGCTTTGCAACAATAATTAATGATAACGTAGAAACTTATTTATATATTTACCATACGGAGAATGGCCAACTTAGAGAAACCTATCATGTAGATTATGAAACTGGGATGAATTGTTGCTTTAGTGGTAATGGTGATTCTCTTCTAGCATATTATTATAAAAAAAATTACTTCTTGATTACTTTGTTTGAATCAGCGACTGGAACATGTTTTCGCAATACGAAAATAAGTGAACAAGAAATTGACTTTAAATCTTTAGCTCTTAATAATGATGGCACTATATTGGTAGCAAAAATTAAACAGGCACAATCGTTAGTCTTGGAATATAAGGATTTGAATGTTTTAGAGCAAGATCTAACCCTAGATAAAGCTCTTTTTGTCTGTATGCTTTCAAAATGGCATACCGCAGAGCAAGTTGTTGATTTTACAGAATATCCTGAATTAATCGCGTTATTAAAAACGTTTACCCCAGAATCACAATTATTACTTCAACAAAAATATAATATTATATTACCTAAATCCTATCTTAAGCGCTTATGGAATAATGTAGCGTCATGCACAATAATGTAATTATGTAATATATGTAAGCCGGTAGTAGGTAAAAAAATGCTGCCACTTTTAATAATATGAGGTAGAGGAAATGTTGTACATAAAACCAAATGTTGGATTGAGAGCGCTATTATTTTTAAGCAGCATGCAAACGATTGTTATACGTGCAGATGTGCATGTGGTTGTGGCGGGAATTCAATTAGCTTCAGCTAAAGAAATAGCTGAAACTATTGAGAAT
>CAYPYR010000110.1:0-2104 GCA_964415095.1 uncultured Pseudomonadota bacterium
AATTTTGTAGAGGATTAATAACAGGAGGAACAGCCCTGGCTGAAGAAATGTTAATCAAAGATAATATTGTTAGGATTAAAATATTTTTTTTCATGCAAAAAATTTTCGATTTAAAAATTTCTAATAAATAAAGATGTTTTATAAAAATTATAATTCTTTAGCAAAGGTGGCTATTGGTCTTCATACTTGTATGCTATTTTGAAAAGTGAATATTAAAGAGATATGCAATAAATAACTTTAAATTAAATTTTTCTTAATATTGGATATTCTTCTAATAGATCAACCATATCAAAATTGCTTTGGCTTGGTGTATTAATCGTTGTGCACATTGCTGCTTTATATGCATTAAACAAGCCAAAATCTGCAATGTCTTTTTTCATTGCATGATCGCATATCAGTCGTACTATTGAAAAACTTATGGAAGGATCAAGTCCTACCGCAACCTCTAAAGGTGTTTCATCGTGCAAATTTTTTGAAGTAATAGATACATTAGCTTCGAGTAATTTTGTGATGATCGAAAAATCTTCTATTTCTTGTTCTTGAAAAACTTTTGCGACAAGTTTGATTGCTTCATGAAGTGCAGGTTCTCTTGTATCCAGCTGAATGTTATGATTATTATTACGTACATATTCAACTTCATTAACATCAACGTGTTGTAATAAAGTATCAAAAAATTCAGATCGACCTTCACTAATTGCTGTAAGCAAGAGTGGCCGCAAAGATAGAATTTTAACGGCTGGAGGAGTACGTTGCATTGAATGATGTAGATATGCATTTTCAAATTGATTGCGCTCATCAGGAATATTAAGCGGTGAACCATATTGACAACTGAAACGTCTTCGAACTGCATTGTGATCTGGGATTGCAGTTGTATGCACTACTATATGAGAAGATAAAGCCCCATTTGACAATAACTTATCAACCATATCAACATCGCCTCGTAAATATGCTAAATATGCTATGCTTTCATTCAAAGGAGGAATAGCCTGAGCTGAAGAAATGTTAATTAAAGATAATAGTAATAAAATTAAAATGTTTTTTTTCACGATTATAATCTTTCTATTATAGAAATGTCGTCATGGCAAGATCAGTTGTTAAATGTAAGGAAACAGCGCTATTATAGCAAATATAATTGATCATTTAAGTATAAGAATAAAGCATTAATGATCAAATAAAATAAATCAATTTTGTTACGATAATACGATAAGTGCGACGCCGGTGCCAAAGTGTTCAAAATTTACTACGTTGTGCCCTAATTCTCTAATTAATTCAACGGTTTGCGCGCATGGCTTGCCTGCACCAGTATCATGCAACGAGATGATCCCTGGTTTTGTCATAAATGGTAGGTAATCTAAAAAATCTTGCAACGCGCCTTGCGGCGTGCGATCAGCATCAATATGTAAATAATCGATTTGCCATGTTTTTGCTATAGTTTCTGCAACGTGCTTCGTGGTATCAATGATAATCTCAATATCAGGATATTGTGTACGAAAAAATGATTGTTCATTAAGCCACAATGGTCGTCCCCATGCACCAATGTTACCATCAACTAATATTGTTCTTGCACTTGGTAATAATAAATCTCTTTGTGCCTGACGCATGATGCGTGGTACAAAACCATCACCTGATCCCAAACATACACACAGTTTTGCGCAGGATGCATACACTAGGGCATAATAGAGCATGCCAGTGCCCAGATAATCACCCTTGGCATCATGCAAACCAGCCCAATGCGCTTGTGGCATTAAAAGATTTTCAATACAAGAATGATTTATTAGATGTTCTGCAATGGTAATACTTGTATAAAATAATAATGTAACAACAAGAATAAGTTTTTTTATCAAATGCTGCGACCCATTATGGTATACGTAAGTTGATTTTGCGGTAATTGATTACCAATATACACCGCTTGTATCGTCTCACTTGGCGGATTTCCTGCAGCCCAAACTACCGTTGCTGCGCCGAATGCATTCATAGAAAGATTGGGTTGGCTTGCAGTAGTTCCAATCGAAGAAAGAAGTAATGGCAGATCCCAGCTATCACTTATCCGTGTGTATGTGGTGTAATGAACAGAATGACCACCGAGTCCTAGACGTCGTTCCCA
>CAYPYR010000111.1:0-2102 GCA_964415095.1 uncultured Pseudomonadota bacterium
ATATTTATAGGTATGCCAAATTCATTAACTAACATTTCAATCATTTTAATACGAGTCATTGTTTTTTCAGAAAAATCTTCATGCTCTGCGCCTTGAATAACCGCATGCAATAAACTTTGACCGGATTCATTCCGTATATCTTCAGCTTGAATGTCAAATCCATGAGTACACATCAAACCAGCTTTTAATATAAAGTGATAACCTTTTTCTGCAGCATTAAACAATAAAGATTTGCTGACGGTTGATTCTTTATCAATTGAGTTATTTTGTGGTATCATCCTTAACTGTTCTATTAAGATAGTACCTTGTGGTCTTGCTTGTATTTCTATTAAGTCTTCTCTCCTTGTTTGCCCTTCAATTAAAATAATATCTTCTTGATTTTTACTTTGAATAGTTGAAGTAATGCTCAATAAAATCAATGTAAGTAGGGTAAATATATTTCTCTTATTTTTCATATAATTATCTCTTTATTCTGCGCCACGTGCTTTTAGAAGATGAGCTATATCGTCTCTATTTATTTTTTCAGCATAATGCAACGCAGTAAAGCCTCTTTCATCTTTTTCATTAAGAGTGACATTGGCATCTAACAATAATTTTACTGAGGCTGTATTATTAAATAGCACCGCTATAATTAATGGCGTTTCGCCCATCTTAGTTTTAGCATTTACATTTGATGATTTTTCTAAAAGTACGGCTAAAGCGTTTTCATTATTAGCGGCAAAATGCAGAGGAGTCCATCCATTCTTATCAACGGCATTGATATTAGCCCCTTTTTCTAAAATAAACCTCACCATATCTGCACTATTATATCCTGCAGCAACATGCAATAGAGTCATGCCAAGAGCATCAGGAGTATCAATGGGATAATCTTCTTTTAATAGGTTTTCTAATTCTGCTGGTGTGCCATGTGTTGCAACTTCATGCAAAGTTTTAATATTATCCATAATTATTCTGCACCACGTTCTTTTAAAAATGTTGCTATATCTACTTTTGTACTAAATATTTAGAGCGTTATTCATGCTAATATGATTTTGTCTTAGATATAAATATCTTTGATAGAGCTCAGTATTTTCACAATCGCAACCATATGTTTTTCTAGGCGTTATAATCCCACGGCATAGATTCTCATAAGTTGCGCCATGAAGTATTTCGGCCATTGCAACCATATTCCGTGCCGTTATCGTGTCGGCAGAGTCGTGTGGAATGCCTGCTTGAACTAAAATTTCAACTATATTGCGTTCACTCTTCCTGAGAGCATATTTTAAGAATTCTTTTGATGGACGCTCATGAGCTACTAAAGCTAAAATGTCCTCGATTGGATCATGTAACCATTGTCGTCTCGGTACCACAAAATCTAAATCGGTGGGTGTAAACTTTGCTCCAGCATCAAGTAATACCTTTACAGTAGGAGCTTTTGCAAACTGAAAAGCCCATTGTAATAGAGTCTTTTTGCAGGAATTTATTGCTCCTATCTGCGCACCTCTTAGTAGTAAACTTTCTACTTCTTGATGATTATCATGCTCAATTGCAACAAATAGTTCCGAATTTAACGGTGAGTCTAATTGAAGGTTTTGATCGACTATATTTTCATCTTTGATAGATTGTTGAGATAAATCTATTACGTCTCTCTCTTCATCAGATTGAGGATCAAACTGATTATAATATTTTTGTTGCAGAGGAGCTTGATGCATAATAGGGACCACTTGAGATGCATCGAACAAAGAGGGGACTTCACGCGATTGATCAAACAAAACACTGTAGACTGGAGTTGTTAGGGTCCATAAAGTGATAATTAAATATAAGATATTTCTCATTATTTTATTCTTTATTAAAAATTTATTGTGCTAAATACTCAGTAATTTTAGTCTTCAAACTCTGCACCGGTGCGCCGGCGCCTTGGATAAGCGTAGGGCTACCGCCGCCGCGAAGACCAAGCTCTTTTAAGAAATTACCAAATTGCTTAAGATCAAACTGTTTTTCAAGTGATTTACTAACGTAACTCACGAAATTGATCGAATCTGGTTTATCGCTTTGCTTGATAATCGCCACAAAGAAGCCAGGTGTCTTTTTCTCAATCTCATTAAAGATTTGTTTAACGTCAT
>CAYPYR010000112.1:0-2092 GCA_964415095.1 uncultured Pseudomonadota bacterium
ACGTCATCGGCTGCTGCCGGCCCTATATTAATTGCAGCTACTTCTAAACTGGATAATGCTTGTTCATCTTGAAATAGCGTACGCAAAAAAGTGCGACCAATCCTACCAAAACCATTAATGGCAATCTTCATATATTCTCCAAAATTATTACTGAGCGGTTTGATTGTTCTGTGGTTTAAGTGCCGCAGGAATTAATGAACTCACCATAGCACAAATTCGTTCAAACGTTGTTTGAGAAGATTGAAGCAACGTTACGATGGATGTTTGAAGATTTTCTACGTAATCATGAAGACGCGCCGTTTGCAAGCATTCTGGATTTTTTTTATATGAATCCATATATTTACGCTGTGCATATTCATATTCTTTGATCATGTTTTCAAGCACGATATTGCGTAATACTGCAGGATCGTTATCTAATGTACCATTATTGAGGTGCTGTAGTATTTCTTTTTTCGTACTTGCTTGCGCTACAAAATATGCAATAAATGTCGATGCAGAAAGCGCTATTGTTTTGCGAAATGAGGAAATAGGTGAACCATTAATATCGATATCAAGTTTTTTGAGTGATGAACCAATGCGTGATTGCGCAAAAAAATTAAATAATTGGCTTGCGCGCTCTTGTATGCTTGACGCGATCGGACGCAGCGGACATTCACTTGAGAGATTATTCATGCTCATGCCGCATGATAATATTACAAGACTTAGGGTGTGACGAATCTTTGGGTGCATCATAACTATTCTCCTTTTTGATTACTATACTTACTTCTTTTTTGTCGGCTTTTTGAAAAGAGTTTTCTTCAGATAGTCTACTAGCTCAGTAATACCATCTTTGGTGACCGTGCTGATCGCTACATGCGGCTCATATTGATGCATTTCAAAATCAAGGGCGGCTTTATCTTCAATAAGATCCATTTTATTGAATACATACAAAATAGGCTTATCCAATTGTAATTCGTCAAGAATTTGATGTACAATCTCAATTTGATCCCGCCACATCGGGTTACTGCTATCAACCACGAGCATCAAAAGATTTGCATAGCGCAATTCATCGAGCGTAGATTTAAATGCTTCAATTAATTGATGAGGAAGTTGGCTAATAAAACCAACGGTATCAGAAATGAGTATCTTCTTTTCTGAATCAAGGTAGAGTGTGCGCACTGTTGTATCAAGTGTTGCAAACAATTTATCCTCGACCAGAACACCACTTTTGGTCAAACGATTGAGCAGGCTTGATTTTCCCGCGTTGGTATAACCAACAATACATACGAGTGGTACATTGCTCTCAAGTCGCTTTGCGCGTTGCACATTGCGATTCTTCTCAAGCATCTCAAGGCGCTTGCGTGCTTGACGCATCTTTTCAGCGTAGGTTCGGCGCAGTATTTCCTTGGTAGTTTCACCAGGACCTTTTTCACCAATGGTTCCTGCTTGTTGGGCAAGTTCTTTACCGCGGCCAGCAAGACGGGCCTTAAGGTAGTCAAGTTCAGCCATTTCGACCTGAGTCTTTCCTTCTGCGCTGTGAGCGGCATTGCGGAAAATCTCTAAAATGAGACCGGTACGATCCAGGATTTCTGCATGCAGTAGGTCGGAGAGGTTACGTTCTTGCAGGGGAGTTAATGTTTCTGAACAGACCACATACTCAATTGCATGCTCTTCACAATAATCGACTAAATCCTGCAGTTTACCTTTACTTAAGAAATGGCCCTTATCGGTCGAGCGTAATTTGATAAAGAGGGTGTGGTCATAAGCGATGCCAAGGGTATCAACTAAACCGAGAAACTCTTCATAATAGGATTCCATGTCAGTAACTTGATTGCCTGGGGCATATATGCCGAGGAGTAATGTCTTGCGTTCGTGCGCTTCGCTACTAAATAAAAATTTGTTTTTTGCCATGAATAATAGTTCTCCATAGGGATTCGTAATAAAAATCGTATATCTTATTGCAACATAAATTAGCAATTGTTACAAGTGGCTTGTAGTGTTATCGGGTAATTTGCTCTTGATTTGAGAAAATCGTGTAGGTTTCTCTTTACGTTTTTTTATCTTGCAAGATACTAGAAGCATTAAAATTGGTTTTTCTAGAAAAAACATAAGG
>CAYPYR010000113.1:0-2069 GCA_964415095.1 uncultured Pseudomonadota bacterium
CGAATGCTGATCATGCAGCATATTCCGGTTACTATGCACTTTACAATGCACTCTGCCTTACACTTGATACTGAACCATTTTCTAAAAATAATTTAGCCAATAGAGTAGTATTTACTAAATGGCTCAATATTTGGGAAAATGAGATTGTAACAAGGCGCCATGCCGCGCGCAAACACGGTTTTGGCAATCTTACTATTGATGAACTGGCAGCACTGCGTGATTACACCATTGATCGACCAGAAGTAGCAATTCCTGCTGCGGATAAAAAACGTTTCAAACGACGAATATTATTTTTGCGTACCAGTGATGATCGCCTGGAACTACCTAATCTTACGCTTGAATTGGGGATTGGTGAGATTCTAAAAGCATTGCATGATTTTGCTACACAAAGCAGCCCGCTCACCTTTTTGATTGATAGTGGCAAAGCGCCTCTAGAACTTCTCGATGCGCCTGATGCTGAATCGCACTGGATTACCGAATCATTCTTTCGTTATGCCGGCAAGACACAATTTATTATTGCTGACTCGCTTGGTAAACCAGATCGACATCTTGATTCAGCAAAAGCAATCAAGTTTGGTATTGATAATCCGGATCGCGTGGCATTACGCGCTAATCAAATGCTGCTTTTGAGCGAACTTGATGCATTATTTACGCTATTGCAACCATTATGGACAATGCAGCAAAATCGCACGTATGATCTTGCCGAAACACAAGAGGTCTTGCGTGAGATGACCAGGCGTTGGGAAGCATGCAAAGCACGTAGCCAGGTTGCTCTTGATGATATTCGTGCCAATTTAGGACCAGTGCTTATTGATGAAATTGTCAAAGCAGGTAAAGCGTTTAGTAGTTTGGTAAAGTCGCTACCGGTCGGTGCACAACCACTTACTAATGCACAAATAGCAGAATTTGATACGGTGATTACAGAATTTGATAATGCTATTACCAAGCTTATTGTAACACTTGAAGAACAGCTCAAACTACCGGGCAAGTAATAATATTTAAAACAAAAGAAGGCGTCGATAATCTCGACGCCTTCTTTTGTTTAGAATATCTTATCTTTTATTAACATTGGTATTTTGTTGTTTTTTTATAATCGTTTGCCCGATCGTCGGATCTGAGTAAAATCGACTTGAAATACGATGATGTTGATTAATAAACGCTTCTAATTCATCCCGCGTAAATTTTCCAGGATTTTTATTAAGTATCTGATCAATTATTGTTTGATATGTAGCACGTTGAGCAGCATCCGATGATCTCGAATAATTAATTAATGCTTCAATAAAATCATCAACATCCATATCTTTGAGCGCAGGTTTAAGAGCTTTATATGCAATCAGAGCCTTACCGATTATTTCATCTTTATTAACACTAGCTTGTTGTTGCGGATTTATAGACATTTGTTGAAACATTGGATCTAGTGAAAGAGGTTTAAAAAATGATGAAGACTGCTCGCTTGGTTGTAAAAATTCGGGAGTTACTTGTCCACTTCGGGTTATAGAAAATTCATCATCAGGGTGTACACCTTGCGTAATACTGCGTGGAACTAAAAATTCGATAACATATTTCTGATTACTGATTTTAAAATCTCGTGTATCTAAAAAGTGATTAATAGCTTGTTCTGTCGTTGTAAGATCTGCAGCCGTTTCAACATATGGACGATAATCTTGCGCAATTGTTGCTTGTTTTGCTTGTAATAATGGATTTATTAATCGATATGTCCCGCTTTTGCTAGCAGAATTAGCTAATTTTCTTGCTAATCCAGCTGGCTCTGCTTCAATTATTGTATATCGTCCACCAGTTGGTACATATGGTTTTTTTACATGAGACATTTTTATTCCATTGCTATCTTTGCTCATAATTACCAAGGCAAGATCTTGGCCTAAGTTTGTTTTCCATGCATTATATAATTTTTTGAGCAGATAGGTACCACCAAGTGCTAAAGCCACGCCACCAACTGTCCAATATAATCCTTTATTTTCTTCATAAGAAGGGACATCAGAAGCGCTTGGTAATGATTGTGACCAACTTGACCAATCAATTGCCTTGATCGAGTGTGTTCCAATAAACGA
>CAYPYR010000114.1:0-1998 GCA_964415095.1 uncultured Pseudomonadota bacterium
ATTTAACAGTGATGGTTGTATACCTCTTGATCTGGCAATGCAAAAGGGTGATCAATCTATTATTCAATTCTTAATTGAACAAGCAAGAAGATAAGATTAGTTTGCTTTAGCATTATTGAGAGACTAGTATGGTCAATGAATTGAAAATGGATTAGCAATTTAATAACAACTGATACGAAGAAACAATCATGAAAAATAAAGAATCTCTTATATCTATAATATTGCTGATGTTATTGTTTGTAACCAATATTTGCCCAATTTTTTATGACCTTGATGAAGTTTTATCACAAGGCACTGAAGTAATTAAGCATCAGATTGATTATTTTCTCAAGTTAGAAGATGAAACAGGAAATGCTTTTGGTGTACGGAGAGCTGGAGGATGTGGAACAGCTATGCAATGGGCAGTTTTTCATAAAAAGATTGAAATTGTAAAATATTTATTGAGCATTGATGCAGACTTTCGCTCTGCTGACGGTGGTTTTCACTCACCAATACACCTTGCTGCCGAACATCAAGATCCAACGATTCTTGAGCATTTACTTACAAAAAAACCAGAACTTATAAATGCAAAAAATAATGATGGTAAGACACCTTTGCATGTTGCTACTGAATGTAATAGAGTCAAATCAGTTGAAGTTTTAATAGCTTGCGGTTCTGAGGTGAATGAACCAGATTGCAATGGGAAATGCCCTCTTCATTTGGCGGTATTCAATGCATCTTTTCTGATTGAGGTATACAATGAATCTTTTCCGATCATAAAGCTATTAGTGCAAAATGATGCAGATATACATGCTCGGGATAAATTTGGTAACACGCCATTATTATGTATTGAAAGTATCAAAGATCAAATCGGCATTATCGAATTTTTTATTCAGCATGGTGCAGATCCAAATGAAGAAAATAATGAAGGGAATATGCTTATTTTGAAGTCATGCAATGATGGTTGTGATGGTTCAGAAGAATTAATTGCTCTGGGTGCAGATATTAATAAAGTTAATAAGAAGGGAATAACATGCTTAGCAGACGTAGTAGTGTTATATCCTGAAAAAGTACAACAATTTCTTGATTGTGGTGCAGATATTAATTTATTGCCTAGACCTCATAGAATAGCGTTTGTTATAGATAGAGCAATAGCTGCTCAGGAAGACTTGAATCAATCAATAGGAGAAGAATTATCTACATTTTTGCATCAAGCGGTACTAATAAATCATTCTGCTTTGGTAATTCGACTTTTGGATGCCGGTGCTGATCCATTACGTACAGATAAAGATGGTGAGCGTCCACTAGATTATGCTTTACAAGCAAAATCTTGGAATTTAGTGCGAAGGTTTTCTGGTGTGAATAGAGAATTGTTACCAGAAAAACAGCAAGTTTTACTTCAACAAATACAAGAATTTGAGCGTAATCTGAAATCATGCGATGATCGAGGCTATAAGCATGAAGCGTATTACGTACATCTTGCAATAAAGTATAATCTTCTCGATTTGGCTGAATTTTTTATTAATGCAGGATTCACCTATTCTCTGAAGATGCACGGTGATAGTCCATTGGACATAGCCGTAAAAGATGGTAATTTGGATGCGGCTAAACTTTTATTTAAACACAATATTTTACAACACCTTACAGATATTGATGTAAATCATTTAATTTGTGATAGCGTTAGATCAGGTAATATTAAACTGACTGAATTTTTGTTTGATCATCTGGATACAAGAGAGATTAAATCAGATCTATTATTGTCGACTGACGCAGTAAATAATAATCAAATGATAACGCTTTGTGTAAAAAAAGGCATTGGTGTTAATGCAAAATCTGTTCCTAGTGGGAGTACATTATTACATCGTGCTGCAAATGATAATAATAAATCAGGGGTGCAGCTCCTTCTCACGCTTGGAGCAATGCCAGATATAAAAAACAAATTTGACGATATTCCATCTGATTTTACGACAGATCCTGACATTAAAAAGATATTACAGGAAGCTACTAGAGAACAAGATG
>CAYPYR010000115.1:0-1982 GCA_964415095.1 uncultured Pseudomonadota bacterium
AAACCAAGTTTAGATGCAAGTGCGATCCCTTTGCTCGTTGCAATAGCACATGCAGGTATGCCAACACGTGATGCAATTTTATACCCAAGAAAATCTACCCATTGTGCCTTGGGTGCGCGGGTAATGCGCGGCAATGGCCCATCAAAACAAGGCCCATCAATAAAATTTTGCATGAAATCTTTTTTAAAATCGTAGAGTGCATGACGGGAAGTTCTTGAATCGAACATTGAAGCCTCATTTAACAAGAGAAAATCAAAAAAATTTACTCATTCTGGACTACGCACTATGGTGACAGATTTATATTTTTTTTAAAGAAAATTATTTTTTTCAACAAATTGGGTATTGATATTTACTGCACTAAACAATAATATGCTCTTGAGAGAAAAAATTGGTTGTAAAAAAAGCACAAAAAAGGAAGGGCATCATGCAAGATACTCTGATGTATAATTACATCGTCAAAAAATTACGCACATTTTTTCAAGATAAGCACGGTTTTATAGAGGTTCCCTCTCAATCGCGACTTTCTATTTTGGCCGCATGCGAAGATCCAAAAACAATTGCACAATTTGTTTTCAGTGGGGTAAATTATCCACTGCCGCAAACTGGTCAAATGTGGTTAGAATACGAATTACTCAAAAATCCTGACTTAAAAGGAGTATTTTGCGTAACCACGAGCTATCGCAATGAACAGTTTCCGATTGAAGGACGCCATGATAAAATATTTCCTATGTTTGAGTTTGAATCACATGGCACCATGGATGATATGCGCAAACTTGAAGCAGAGTTACTCAACTATCTCGGTTTCGATGCACCAATCTCATTAAATTATAATGATGTATGTACTCGCTACGGTATTAATGAAATTAATGCTGAATGTGAAACACGCATGTCAGAAGAAATCGGTTCCGTCCTGAGCCTTGAAAAATTCCCATTACGTACACATCCATTCTGGAACATGAAACACCATTCTGGTCAGCTTTTTAATAAAATTGATGTGATCTTATATGGTATGGAAACAATTGGCTCTGCTGAACGATCAACCGATGTTGAAGAGATGCGCGATTATTTCTATAACATATCAAATGGTCAATACGCACAACTCTTGTTTAGTTCGTTTGGCAAAGAACGCGTCATTAAAGAACTCGAAGATTATCTTGCATTGCCAATGTTTCCGCGCTTTGGTGCCGGTATTGGTATTACTCGTATGGCGCGTGCTATTAAATGCGCAGAAATTGAGCGCGAAATGTGGGATAAGTCTCTTGGTATGATACCAGCAAGACGTACCCAATTAAGCGAGCATTCACTTTAATAAACAATTTAATTACTTTTCAATTTCTAACACTAGATGGACACTGAACTATGGTAGCCTTTGATAAAAAAATATTCATGTTAGGTTGTGGCGGTATTGCACAATGCACATTGCCATTATTACTCAAGTTAATAGATGTTTCACCAAAAAATATCACCATAATGGATTTTGTTGATAATCGATCTCGCGTGAAGGAATTTTTGGATCAAGGCGTTACCTATGTTCAGGAAAAGATTACACCCGAGAATTATAAACAGATTCTTGGGAAATATCTCAGTTCCGGTGATTTTTTTATTGATCTTGGTTGGGATGTCGATACCTGTGCGCTGCTTGAATGGTGCCATGACAACAATGTTTTGTACCTCAACACCTCAGTTGAGTTATGGGATCCGTATAAAAACGTCGATCATGCACCTGCTGCATCATTAACGTTATACGAACGTCAAATGGCAATGGAAAAATTGGTAAGCCGTTGGGATAATAAAGGGACTACTGCCGTTGTTGATCATGGTGCAAACCCGGGTCTTGTTTCACATTTTACCAAACAAGCACTGATTGAAATCGCCACTAAAATATTGCATGAAAAACCTAATGATCCACGTAAATCAAAACTTGAACAAGCACTAGCAGATGACAACTTTGCACAGCTAGGTCATCTTACTGGCACAAAAGT
>CAYPYR010000116.1:0-1944 GCA_964415095.1 uncultured Pseudomonadota bacterium
ACGCGAGCATCATCACTCATGATAAGATTCTTATTAACTTCAGTTGCGACAACTTTTTGAGCATTAGGCTCAATGCGAATGAGATTTTCACTAATGAGTTTTGATTGATCATACCAAACACCTTTGATTAACAGATCGCTTCGCGTGTCAGCATGTATATGATGTTGTAATGTCTTAAATGCAATAACGCGCTTTTGTCTACCAACACAAAGACAGGCGATCTGAGCATATGCACCAGCACCAACAAGTTTGATCGTTAGTTTTTTATCTATAGCAGTGAGTATTGCATCTTTATCTTCTGTATCATTTGGCAATTCACCGATGCGTAATTTATAAAGTAACGTCGCATTCTTTTCGATAATAAACGTAATAGGTTTATTGTTAATACTCGTATTGTCGAGATCATCAACAAGATTAAACGTAATATTCTCAGGAATGGTAATAACAAAACTTGCTTTATCAGCATAGTTATCCTGAGTTACCAATAATTGATATAACGAAACAGAAGTTTGTGCATTCATCCTATACTCCCTTCCATTTCAAGCTCAATCAAACGATTCATCTCAAGCGCATATTCCATAGGAAGCTCTTTAACAAATGGTTCAATAAAACCATTTACAATAAGCGCGCGTGACGCATCTTCAGAAAGACCACGACTCATCAAATAAAAAATCTGTTCATCACCAATACGACTGACCCGTGCTTCATGACCAATATCAACATCCGATTCAGCAATATCAATAAATGGATAAGTATCAGTCTTTGAGCGATCATCTAGAATCAGTGCATCGCATTGCACAAATGATTTGCAGTGCTTAGCGCCTTTATGCACTTTGAGAGCACCGCGATAACTGCAGCGACCACCATTTTTACTAATCGATTTTGAAATAATACGTGAACTGGTGTTTGATGCTTCATGAATTGCTTTTGCACCAGAATCTTGAATTTGTCCCGGCGTACTTGCCATCGCTATCGATAACACTTCTGCACGTGCACCAGATTCTTTAAGCACCACACAGGGATATTTCATAGTTATGCCACTGCCGAGATTGCCATCAATCCATTCTACAACGGCATCTTGATACGCAAACGCACGCTTAGTAACTAAGTTATATACATTGCGTGACCAATTTTGAATGGTCGAATAACGAACGCGTGAACCTTTGAGTGCAACAATTTCTACCACTGCCGCGTGTAATGAACTTGATTCATAGGTAGGAGCAGTACAACCTTCTACGTAATGCACAAAGCTACCTTCATCCGCAATAATGAGTGTTCGTTCAAATTGACCCATTTGCTGTGCATTAATACGGAAATAAGTTTGTAGCGGCATCGTAACATGCACACCCTTTGGAATATATACAAAACTACCACCACTCCACACGGCACTATTGAGTGCAGCAAACTTATTATCATTTGCAGGAATTATGGTACCAAAATATTTTTTGAAGAGTTCTGGATATTCTCTCAATCCAGAATCGGTATCGAGAAATATTACCCCAAGTTTTGACCACTCTTCTTTGAGATTATGATAGACCACTTCAGATTCATATTGAGCACCCATGCCAGCTAAATGCTGTCGTTCCGATTCAGGAACGCCAAGGCGATCAAACGTCTTTTTGATATTTTCTGGAACATCATCCCAACTTTTCTGTTGCTTCTCTATGGGTTTGATGTAGTAATAAATGTCTTGCATATCAAGCGCAGAAAGATCTGGCCCCCATTTTTGCATAGGGCGAGATTCGAAGTATTTGAGTGCTTGCAAGCGAAAATCAAGCATCCATTGCGGTTCGTTCTTCCGTGCGGAAATTCCGGCAACAATAGCTTCGTTTAAACCTTTTTCGGTTTTATATATGTATTCTTCAGGGACAGAGAACCCTTGCGGGTAAGAACTATCTATACCGTCTAATGGATCTTGTGACATGCAAACGCCTAAAATGCTAG
>CAYPYR010000117.1:0-1933 GCA_964415095.1 uncultured Pseudomonadota bacterium
CAGGTTAAGATATTTAAAAAACGACATTGCGAAATTCAATAATCAATGGTATAACTTTAGTGCTCAAAAAATTGTAGTAAGACGTAGCGATAGTAAGGAAGCTCTATGCGCATAAGCATTGTCTTATATATCTTTTTTCTTATTCCCTTTTCATGCTTACATATTGCATATCCCGTTGATTCTGATGAAGAATTGGAAAGAAAAGCACCAGGGTTCGCTAATGCGGTCAATCTTCCCGTTCATTTTGATGCTGCACCGGGGTTAACCAGTGCTAATTTTGATTCTGTTGATTTCGAAAATTGTGATGCAGATATACAATTAACTGCTGAGAATTATTTACAACAAAAAATCCAGATTGTAGCGCAATTACTCTCTCGTCCATTAACCGAGAGGGAGCTAGCTTACGTTGAAAATGAGCATGATATTGCACAAATACTTAATAAAATTTTAAATACTACAACTAATGATAACCCGGAGGAGCGTGGAAAAGAAAATCAAGATCCAGTGAATAATATTTGAATGAACTTAATTATTTAAAAATAAGGAAACTATGAAGAATATATGTCTTAACCTACTTATAGCAAGCGCGTTTTGCTTGTCATTGAATCTTAACAGCGCAACAAGTGATATTAATGGTGAAGTGCTTGATATTTCACAAGAACTAATGAGCACAATTGTAGGTCGTGAAGTTGCAAAGGGTAGCAGCATTGAAGCTATGGTAGATGGATTAACACCCGAAGAGGTTGCAGGAGTCTGTGATTTTGCTGCAAGCAAAATAGAAAACTTCGGCGAGTTAGTTGAAAAATTATCTTAGTATAATAAACCGTTCGTGGTGCCTGCCCGACGAAGCCTTGGCGACGGCGGAAGCTTGTCGAATCCATTCGAACGTAAATTGCTCAATTTCTTTATAATTAATTTAGGAAGTATATGAATAAAAAAATTATTTTTTCTTGTTTGTTAACATCAATGTTGGTAATTCAATCACCAATTAGTTTATTTGGCGGTAACGAAGACAGTCCTGTTGTTGTAAAACAAGTTAAAAAATCTAATGTCCCGCAAAGCGCACTGAAAATGAAAGCAGGTGAGTGGCTTGGACAAACACATTCATATAGCAATAAAACTGCGGTGATTGGTGTTATGACTATTGTTTTTGGAATGTTAATTGCGCACAAAAATGTACGTTCAAAAATTGGCGATTTCTTCGATGCTTGTACGGTGATTTGGAAAAACAAAATGCCAATGCGTAGTCAAATTGAAACAATGCTTGATTATGCTACTTCATTGCGTGATCTTAAGAATCCAAAACATGCATGGAAGCATAAAGGTGAAAACAAATTACGTTATGCTGTAGGAACACTTGCTGCTGTAGGAGTAGTTGCTGCTGCAACTAAATATTACACTGGTAATACCTACTGCCCTTGGAAAGCTTTAAGAAAAGCTAAAGGCTCTAAAAACATTCAAAGCTAAATTTAGGTTTTTTATATTTTAATAGGTGATATATGACAAATTATTATAAGAATATTTCTAAAGTCTTTGTATTAGCAAGTTTATTACTCAACGCAGGATTCTTGCATGCAGTTGAAGGTGATGAATCAGGACCTTCTGGAGTAGAAGTGAGTAAAGAAGATACTCAACAATCTCAAGAAAAATTATTAGAGACAACGAAGCAAATCATTAATGAAGTTCTGCAAACGAATTATGGTTTTGATGGAGCAAAAAGTTTAACGGAGCAAGTGCAACAGTTAAATGCGCAAGATCAACAAGAGCTATATGAACGTTTGGAAAAGAATGAGGCTGGGCTAGAAGCATTAAAGAGTACGGTAGATCAAGCGATTCAAGATAAAAACTCTAGATTAGCAGCTTTAGAGCAAGGTGGTTTGCTTACTAAAGAAGAAAAAGAGGCTTTACTTGAAAACCAACTAACTGCAGAAGA
>CAYPYR010000118.1:0-1919 GCA_964415095.1 uncultured Pseudomonadota bacterium
ATCTTAGTGATATATCTAATTTTTGTTCTGCGAGTTAAGTATTTAGGTATAAAACGTATGCATTAAAAAGAAAAGTAATTTATGAAAAATTAGGTGATTATTGAGATGGTGCTTTAGAGATAGATAAAATAAAAAGGGTTGCATCAAACCATGCAACCCTTTTTATTTTAATGAGATTAGAAGTCGCTGCCTACAGAATTTGATAGGTTTACGATTACGCCTTCTCCTGGCTCTATTAGATCTGGAATACTATCTTCATCGTTGTCTCCGGTTTCTTTACCTTTATCTTCTTTTGCTGCTTCTGCGTTTTCTTTAGCTTCTTCTGGTGCTGCTGCAAAGACAATTGAAAAAGCATTTTTGAAAAGAGCAGACATTGTGGCCGAATCATAATGTTCGCTTTCTGGTTCATTAAAAAATGAAAAGCCAAAACCTGCGGTATATCCAAAGCATATCAGGGTACCAAGTCGTGCAGCATTAGAAAGTAGTTTATCTTTAGCGCAAGATACATAATAGGCAAATGCGGCAGTGCCGAGTAGCGAGGCGATAAAAAATTTTGCACGTTGCCATCTTGCATTTTTCTTTGCTTTATCTTGAAACGATTTTGCAGATTTACCTTTTTCTTTAACGATTTTTTCAATATGAGCAAATTCTTTTTGTAGCTGATTGTTTATAACTGGAGATAATGCTGTTAAATGATCAATTACACTTTGAGCAGTGATTGCTTGTTCATTTACGGTAAAGGTACGATTAAACCAGCCTCCTCGCATTTTAGGTTCCATAAATTCAGCAAGGTTTGCTATCAAGCTAATTTTTTCAATATCAGTTAAGCATGATATGATTAGACCACTGTCATATAGATTAGTACGTTGCTCTTCAGTCTCGTTTTGATCCATGCGGCGATTGTTCATTTCTTTTGTAATCGCTTTAATGAAGCTTATTTTACGTTGACCGGTTAGATTGAGTGCTGTACTAATATAATCAACTATTTCATCTTTTAATATTTTAGATACTGGTTGAGTTACAATATTATCTATTAATGGAGCTAACGTATCTTCTGGAAGTACCAATTCCTCGATTGCAACAATAGCTTGTCCGTCTTCTACTTCAAGCTCTTCTTGTGAGTCATTTTTGCTAAAATTAATGATAGTATCTGTTTTTCTTAATTGCATTGCGCGTTGATAATTTGATGTTGCATCAACACGAAGCTTGTTATATTTCGGTTGTTTAAGAATATATTCCGCAAGTGTAGTAATTGCGTCTGGTTTAGCATTAGGTAATTGCGCCCGCAGCGCAGCTGATATCACATGACCATCTGTTTGACCATCAAATAATGGCTGGACTAATATCTTTTTAGCATCATCAACTTCAGGCCTTTGTCGAATTTTTACTGTGTGCGTTAATTTTTTTCTAGAACTTACTAAATCTTTGTCACCCGCCATCATGGATGAACCAAGTATCACGGTGCATAACGCAACTGAAGCTATTTTTTTATAATTAACAAGCATTATTGTTTCCTTATATAGATTTTATATTTCTAAAATACTCACCGGATTAATTGTTTTTAATTTGTAGATGTTCCTTTGCAGATTAATAAAATTTATTGTTTAGCCAACATATAAATCGGTAATTTAAGATTGCTGATAATCATATCAATTTTAATCTAATTTACAATGATAAATACTTATAAGTGCTATGTATAAATTATAAAAAAAGAAAGAGTGCTATGAAGATAATTTGGAAGGGATCGATTGCATTTGGGTTAGTAAACATTCCCATAAATTTATATGCAGCGACGGAGTCGCATGCCTTAGGTTTTACTCTATTACATGAAAAATGTCATACACCACTCAAAAATCATCGCTATTGTGAGCATTGCAAAAAAGAAGTGCTCTGGAGCGATACCATCAAAGGTCTTGAAA
>CAYPYR010000119.1:0-1905 GCA_964415095.1 uncultured Pseudomonadota bacterium
CATCTGCATGTGCTACACCGAGCATCGATCATGTTGATATTGAAATAACACCTTCTGCAGCGCAAGAAAAATGCAATGCAATATGGCAAAAAATAAGTAGTTACCTGCCTAGCATCATAGCAGTCAATGATGATGGTAGCGAGTATTCTCCTGAACGAAAACTTATTACTAAAGGAGCGATTTATACCAATCATTTACTCTATAGTAAAAAATGCTCATCTAAACAGATCCCAATGAGCACTCAACAAAAGTATTTGAAATCAATTCTTGCAGTTTGTTGGTATCTTTATTCTTGTGCGCTTAAAAAAGATCAACCTTATTCTGAAGGGATGTTGGTTTTATGCGATCCTTCTGGGCTTTTATTTAATTTTTTTATGTCTTATGTGCAAGAGTATGGTGATACTGAAACCATTGCAGGAGGTTTTCCAGTGTTTTGTAGTACGCATCCTATTGCTTATGCGCGATATTCAAGCCATTTTCCTGAAAGCCAAAAAGTCTATTTACAATATGGCATAGATATTCGTTTTGGTGAAAAGGGACATCTCCAAGATAAATTGCCGTGGAACATGCGACATATTTTGTTTGGCCAAATTGAAGGGGACATGCATCGTATGTTTTTGCGGTTTGAACCAAATGGACTTTATTATGCTGGTGGATTTTTTGGCCATACAGCAGGATTTGTTAAATCTTGTGGAAGAAAAGGTTTACCAAGTGTATTTGGTCATAATGATGAAGAAATGATGCGAAAAGAACATCTACCGCATGATTTCTTAACCAGAATAAATGATATTTTAAGATACAAGGGTTCACCATATAATAATCAATCTGAAGTTCGAGAGATTATATCTCAAGCTTCTATAGATGGGATACAATATTTTTATGAATGGGCTACTTTTTGTTTACAAGAAGCTTTAGGTTCAGTCAAATGGCGAAGCAAAGTTTTTGACTATCTCATTGAACTTAAAGGGAAATACGACCATCTTGATTTACGTCATGGCTGTGAGGTTATTCTAGGGCCTGAAGATTATCAAACAGCAATATATTACTGTGCCGCATATCATGATGCAGTCATAGCTTCTTAGTACGAGAAATATTAGACGATCTCTAGATTCTCTTATTATAAATCCTACATACTCAATATATAAAGAGTGCTGAATTGAAATGTCCAAAAATTTCAGTAATATAATATATTATTGAAAATAGAGGTCTACAGGTACTTTAAGACAAGCGGGGGGACAATGAACGTTTGTTTAAAATTAATGATTATGATTTGTTTGATGGGAATGAGAGTGCATGCTGGTGGCGATCTTTCAAAGTTGCTCAAAAGGCTTTCAGGGAGTAACACTGTGCCTATTGATATAAGTTTGTGTAATGCCGATCAAGCTGATTTTTATTCGCAAGAACTTTTTAATGCAGTCGAGCAAGATTTTGTTACGACAGTTGAACTTGAAAAATTAATTGAGTCTGTAGAAGACTTACAAGCGACGAATGATTTTCAAGATACACTTTTTCATCGAGCAGCTCAATTACCCAAACCTGAAAAATTAAATGTATTATTGAAAAAAGCGCAAGAATTTCAAGATCAAGATTCTAACAATAATTTTCTTCAAGATACATTGAATGTCCGAAATTGTGATAAAAACACGGTGATTCAGGCTGCTATGCATTATGGATGTAAAGATAATGTGAAGTTACTTGTTAGTGCTGGTGCAGATCTTACCGTACTAGCCGAAAGAAAAAAGAATCTGCTGCATCTAGCTAGAAATGATCTAAATACATTTTTACTCTTGGCTAAAGCAATGCCGTTAGAAGCTTTAAAAGCTCCAGATGTTCAAAGAGTTACGCCTCTGCATTATGTTGCAGAAAAAATGACATATCAAGAGTTATATAGACTTCTGGAAACGA
>CAYPYR010000120.1:0-1889 GCA_964415095.1 uncultured Pseudomonadota bacterium
CTGATTAAAAATCAAATTGATTTTGGGTAAGCGATAGTGCCACGCATTTTCAGTAATATCATCTTCAGCGCATGGTGCCATACGAATGTTGTAACTCATGGTACGGAGCATGTTTTCTGGTAGCGGTGCAACAGTTTGCTTAATAATTAATTGCATGATGCACACAAAATCTCTAAAAGTGCTTCATGCTTAAGACACGAAGTTGCCGCCACGTTTGGTTGCGTGCACACAAAATTAGTTACCCAAGCATTTTTAGATTGTTCTCTATAACCACATTGGGCAAGATATTGAACCAACACCGATGTATGGTTATAGCCGCATAAGATGATGGTGTAATGATGTTTTTGCGTGCTCTGTAATAGGATCTTTAGCGTTTGAAGATCGGTTACTATTTTAATAGGAGCAAGTAAGAGGTCGCTAAACTCTTGTGCCATAGCGGTCTGATTCTGTTCAATTAATAATAGTACGTATGTTCCAAGTTGTTCATCACCAGATATATTATGCTTTATAAGAAATGATGCGGCAGCATGGATAGCGTGAGCATATTTATCATGCGTCGTTTTTATGCAAATCTCAGGAACAAATTGTTCATAAAAAAACGTATCGATTATATGAGCAAGCTCAATCAATCGTGTTAAATAATCTTTAACGGTGATTTGGCTTTTTGTTAGTGGCTGAATTTTTTTTATATAGTCTTTATGCGTTATGGTAATGCTATTTTTAGAAGCAGCTGCAAGTACGTCATGATAAGTCGTAAAAATACCTGTTGGTAACAATGTTTCAACGATAATTTTATTAAGACGATATAAGAAATGATCAAGTGTGCTGCGTTGGTCAAATGAATCAGCAGTGAGAGTGCCCCACGATTTATCTTTCCACTGAAAAAAATAATGACGCATTAATCCTATGAGATCATTACATACTTGGAGAGAAATACTAAAATCAGCGGGGCCTTCAATTAAAAAATGAATTGATTTTTTTTGATCATGCGCTTTACTTAAAAATTCGGTGAGGGCTGTATATTGTTCTTGCGCTATGTTGGTATCAAATCGATGCCAATCACTGAGAAATACAATAGTATGTTTGTCTTGATGTGTTGTACAAATATTTTCCATTACTTCTGGAGATAAAACTGAAAAAGAAAAGAGTAGAAAAACAAAAACTAGTAATGTCATTGTTTTGACCTTTCTTTTTCAAAGCCGTTTTCTAAAATGCTATAATATTCTGAATCAACACCTCTTGTATCCCAACGTCCCGTACCCCTCTCATCATAACTAGTACTAGTTAAATGTAATGTTGCCCATGTTTCTGTATCAGTTTTAGTAGTGCTCAAAATTGTTCCATCTTCGAGAGTTGCAGTATAGTTTATAGATTTTTCATTTTCATGCTTGATAATTTTTAATACTTTTTGATTAAGTACCCACAGGTTACTGCAATTTATTGTTTCATCTCCACTAGCATGAATTGATGAGGTGCAATATAAAATTATGAGCGCTATAAATTTTTTTGGAAAAATCATTGTCAAATTCTTTAATTTATTTAAGAATCTCAACTACTGGATAATCATACGTAACAATATCAATAACATAATCTTTTACAATAAGTGAGAGGTATATATGTCCTCCACCCCAATGATCGCTTAGTGTACCTGACTCCATAGAAAGCCACTTTGAATATAAAGAATTAGTAACCTCAAAAAACGACCAGTTTTTATAAAAATCTTCGCCATACGATGCATTAAGATAGTTAAATGTCTTCAAGCAAAATTTTTCTTCAGTGCATCGATAAGATTCCATCGGGCTTTGAAAACGTAATTTTATTCTGCTTGTATCCACTGGATCGCGTAATATTACGGTAATAGATTCCTCAATATCCACATGATCATTAAA
>CAYPYR010000121.1:0-1850 GCA_964415095.1 uncultured Pseudomonadota bacterium
CTTTTGCGCCTTCAGAAACTTGATTTTATTGGTGAACCTACTAGAGATTAGAACCAACATATTATGTGTTAGTAACCATATGACTACGAATAATAAATAAACTTCTTATGTAACTGCTCATACCCATATTCCGCTCCGCGTCAAACGGGCATGAGAAATTTTTTATCTCAGCCTATTGACATGCTTTTTAGAGCCTAATTTTGTAATTTCACACCTATGTAGTAAAAATGATGTAAAAAGCCATTTTCGGACCGATAGAGATCAAAATCGTAATTTTTTGAATTTTTTGATGCACCACCCCATTTAAATTCGCTAGGACAGCCCACAAGAGCCCCGAAAAACCGGTGTTATAATGCTGACATTGATAATCAACAATCTATGGTTTGATGGCAAGCATTGACAAACAATCGATTCGAGCTGAATTTGATAAAATAAAAGCGAGCTTTGACGAGCAGGTTAAGTCAGGAAAGGTATCCAGTGAGACTGCGGCGCTAGTCAACACCTTGATGATGCTATTCAACATTATCCTCAGTATTTTTATGGAAAAAAATACCAAGAAGACCTCATCCAACTCAAGTATTCCACCCTCACAAACAACAGCAGATAATTCATCCACCACAAATAAAAATAAGAACAACAAGGATGAGAAGAAAGAAGAATCGATTACGGTTGCCGGTAACACCCGCACCATCGAATCAGTGACCTTGTTACCGGCAAGCGTATGTGATGTATGCGGAGAAGACCTAACGAACGTTCCTTGCACACATATTGAACGTCGAACTAAAATTGACATCATCTTCGAAAAGACAGAAGAACATGTTGATGTTGAAATCAAAGATTGTCCCGTCTGTAATGCTAGGGTTAAAGCCGCATTTCCTAAAGATATGCCAGGGGTATTGCAATATGGCAATGGTATTAAAGCGTATGTAATCCAGCTGGTCATAGCTCAAATGGTATCACTGAATCGAGTGGTAAACATGATGGAGGCCTTGATTGGCAGAACGATTTCACAGGCAAGCATACTCAATTACATCATGCGCTTGCATACGGCTCTGGAGCCTTGGGAAAAAAATACCACCATCCAGTTGATGACATTCCCCTGTATGCATACCGATGAAACATCGTTGCGTGTAGATAAGCAAAACCATTGGATCCATGTGTATTCTGCAGGCGACTTGACCTTGAAATTTCTCCACCGCAAACGAGGTAAAGAAGCGATGGATGATATTGCTATTATTCCGCATTATGGCGGAGTCATGGTCCATGATTGTTGGGCTTCTTATTTATCTTATAACCATTTGAAGCATGGTTTATGTGGCTCTCATTTGTTACGGGAATTAGCGTTTATTATCGACTCCAATGGCTATCGTTGGGCAAAAAAAATGAAACGATTATTACAACGCGCTTGTAAAATGGTGTCTGGGCGTAAAGAAAAGTGTTTGACTGAAGTAGAATACCTCAAGCTTACGCGCATTTACCAAGAAATCCTTAGGGCAGGCGAGAAAGAGATGCCTGAAATCCCGAAAAAAACGGATAAACGACGAGGCCGCATTGCCAAATCGGATGCACATAACCTTTGGGAGCGGCTGCACAAGTTTGAAATATCTGTTTTGTTATTTGTCCGTCTGCCCTATGTACCGTTTACAAACAACCGAGCAGAGCAAGATCTTAGAATGGCGAAAGTGAAACAAAAAGTCTCCGGATGTTTCAGAACCCTGGAGCATGCGCAAGCTTATTGTCGTATATCAAGCTATTTACAAACCATGAAAAATCGTGGCTTCAATCCCTTGATCGCCATCAACATGGCATTAAATGACGCTATCCCTGAATAACTAACGCCTGCGTTTCTC
>CAYPYR010000122.1:0-1775 GCA_964415095.1 uncultured Pseudomonadota bacterium
TAAGTTAACGCTCAATATCTTTTCGTAGTAATATGCTATAGCGCGCATCAAATACCAGATTGTCTATGCTAGCTATTTCATAAAATCCCTGTTTTCTATAAAATCCAAGCGCTTGCTCGTTGAGGATACGCGTAGTAAGAACAACTGCAACTATTCCGGGCTCAGATTGTATAGTTGCTTCTAGTAGCGCTTTACCAATACCTTGACCTTGGCAGTTAGAATCAACTGCAAAATGATCGATATGTACTATAGCTTGTTGATCAAGTACATGATACAACGTATATCCAACCAATTGATCATCTTTATATGCTAAAACAAATGTATAAGAATCTTGTATGGTTATAAAGCGATATCTATCAAAAAGACGCTGTAAATAATCGTTCAGAGCTTCTATACTCGCATCCTCTATATCATCAGCTATTTGATCAAAGGGGAGATTTTTATAAGCATCATAGAATGAATGGTTCCACAAAGTGTTAATTGCTTGCCATTTAACGTCATCCATTTTTGGTACTGGAATTACATTGATTGTTATAGGTGATGCTTGAAGCCCTACCAAACAAAAGCTTAATAAAAATAAGCTATTCAGTATTTTTCTACACATATTTACTCGCTTTGATAAGTATTGAATAATACTTTTATATATGACATTGTTTTTGCACTTAATTCTATTTTTTTAACTGCGATCTATTGTATCTTTAATCAGACAGCAGATAAACTCTCATAGTGGGATTTTATCAAAATCTTCAAGCGTGATTCAATTATACTAATATTTTTTGACTAAATTAATTTTTAAAAAGGATTGTATAATGAAATTTTTAACACTTGCTTTGTTATTAATTTGCGTAGCAGAAACAAACGCCAAACTTACTCAACAAGGTATGGCAAGCGTTTTACACATTCCTGAAACACTCGCGTTACGCCTTATTGAAAGAATTGAATATATTGATCGGCTTAATACGCATCATGCACCATATTATCCTATTCTGTCTCAATTTTTGAAAGAACGAGGCTATAAAATCGGGTGTGAGGTCGGTGTTTTCACTGCTGGACATGCAGCATTTATCTTAGCTAACAGCAACGTAGAAAAATTGTATTGCGTTGACTCATATATTGCACCTGATGCGGATACTATTATTACTCAAGGATTCGAAAAAAATTACTGGCAAGCATGTTGGGATACTATCTATTACTATGCAGTAGACAGACTCGCAACATTTAAGGATCGCGTGCAATTTATTCGCGCATCGGCAGACCAAGCAGCTAACATGATCGCCGACCATAGCCTTGATTTTATATTTATAGATGGTGATCATTCCTACCCCGGAGTACTCGCTGATTGTACAAACTATTTTAACAAAGTGCGCTCTGGCGGCATAATTACCGGAGATGATTACAGTATCGATGGTGTTGGTCCGGCTGTACGAGAATTTTTTGGAGAGAAAAATCTCACTATAAATCTCTATCCGGGACAAAGCAGATTTTGGTGGGTGGAAAAACCATAAATAAGGATTGGTAATGAAAAAAAATTGCGGTATTGGTAATGCAAAAATAAGCTATGGGATATTGTTTTTAATAGCAGTCGGCATAGCAATTTATGCCGGTTCTTTCTATTTCAAAAAATCCCCTCGTATCTTTGATGAAGAACAACAACAAAATATGTCGCCAAAGCAAGTATTACAAGATCTTATTGATGGCAATAAACGTTTTTATACCAATAAGCCACTCAAAAGAAAATCATTGATGATAAAGTCACAACAAGCAAGTGAATGGGG
>CAYPYR010000123.1:0-1753 GCA_964415095.1 uncultured Pseudomonadota bacterium
TTTGGGATTTGATGAATCGCAAAAAAAGTTCTGGATCTGCAACTAATGGTTCAAATGGTAACCCAAGCAGCAGCAACTAAGTTATACAGTAATTAATAAAAAGGGCTCGTTTTAAACGAGCCCTTTTTTTATGTAATTATTAAAATTAGAAAGCAATGATGCTACAAGGTTCTGCGGTTGGAGCAAGAATTTCATATTGCAGTGTTGTGTTCGCAGATGTAGTATTCGTAAATTCAAGTAAATATAAGCGCAATGCATCGGGACCTAATAATATTACATCTAAGGCAAGTCCACCAGCAAGATAAGCATTAAGACCTATTAGTTGCCAATCTACTGCACGAACTGCATTAACAATTGTGATAGATTCCGTGTCTTCTAAAACAAGTTGTGGTGAACCACTGCTCGAGCTAAAACGAAGCAAGAAAATGCGTCCTTCGAGTAATAATGAGTCAGTACCACCAACCGCTACGAATGTTTGTCCATTAAATGCAACGACCGTTGAAAGACTAAAAATAGTACCAAACGGAAATGCACCAGCAAGATTTTGAACTTGAGTAAGCGTATGTGCTGGATAACTACCGTCAAGACGGAACATGCGTAGAGTTGTAAGGCCGAGGATGGAATCACCACCAGCTATTAAAAAGGTTTCTCCAGCAAAATCTTGCCAAGCAAGTGCTCGAACTTGATTAAGCAATAAACCGACAGATACTGAATCTTCTTGGTCAAATGATGTTGATGCTGGATTAAATCGATATAATCGTAAACGTTCACCTAATAAAGAAAGCGCACCACCAACCGCTAATAAATAATCACTACCATCTTGTTGCCATGCTACTGCATCAGCACTAACTAATGCACCAGCAAGTGTTGGGGTAAAGGTTGCATTGGCATTGATTAATTGTGCTGTTGGGCCTGTTGTATCAAGGCTAAAAAGCTGTACTTGTTCGTTTACTAGGTTGCCATTAGTACCGACTGCTAGAAATGCAGTGCTACCAACTACTTGCCAATCGAGAGAAAGTGCATCAGTAACTAATCCTAAATCAATTGAATCTTCTTGGATAAGTTGTGGTCCATAAGTTTCATCAAAACGAAATAAGCGAAGTTGATCGCCTATAGATATAGTACCAGCAACCGCGAGATAGAATTGTCCATCAAATTCTATCCATTTAACGGCAGTTACAACGCCGGACAAAATAGTGGTGTCAACTGAAAAAAGTTGATCAAGTTGATCAAGAGTAGCATTTTTTCTAAAAAGACGAAGATCTGAATCGCCAGGAGCACTATCAATAAATTGTCCACCGACTGCTAAATAATCAACTGATCCGATACGTTGCCAATCAAGAGCATTGGTATTGCCCGCAAGTGTTGCGGTAGAAACACGATCAACTTCTTCGATGTTGTAATTAACGCCAACAAGCGAATTTGCTAGTATTAGTGAAAAAAAAGCATAAACATAAAATGCTTTTTTCATAAAATAAGTATGTCGTTGCATAACGGAAACTCCTTTTTAGTTAAAAATATATATTTTTATATGCCTAAAAAAGATATGTCGTATGATGTCTTGTTTACAACATTTTTTATAAAATCCTCCCATCTTATAGTGCAAACGGTAATCCAAGCAGCAATTAGATCTTATATCTAAATTAATACAAATGGGTTCCTTTTAAACGAGTTCATTTGTATTAATTTAGTACTAGTAACTTAAGAAGCAGATATGCTACAAGGTTCTGCAGTCGGCGCAATTATTTCATAT
>CAYPYR010000124.1:0-1749 GCA_964415095.1 uncultured Pseudomonadota bacterium
CTTAATGCATTAGTTGCCATATTTATGACAAGTTCAATTAATGCCAAGCCTCCGATTATATATACAATTATCGAAGAAGGTGTATCAACTGTAGAAAAGAGCATTGAGTCTGGAGTGGATAATACTTTTAAAGAGGCAGCTGACTTACTTAATAAATCTCAAAAGGCACTTGTTGAAGAAATTGACGCATACAAAAAAGCAATAGTCTTGGCAAATGCACGCCAAGCAAAAGCCATTGAACTGAGTAAAATGTCTGCCGAGCAAGCACTTGCTATAGTTACTCCAGAAGTACTTGCAGCAATTACTCCAGAAGCAATTGAAGCAATTTCTGTTGATATTAAGAAATTACAAGCTAAGCAAGCATATTTTGAAGGATTACTGGTAAAAGCAAAAGCCGGCACACTTTCAGCACTAGACTTTAAAGGCTTAGATGGTGCTACCGTTGTTGCACTTTTAACCGCGCTCGGTTTAATAACTAGTGGTGGTGTTATTGCTACATATTTGATTAGCAAAGATAATCAACCTGCACAACCGCTATATGATTACAAATATCTTCCAAAATAAAATCATTTTGTGAGGATAACATAAAATTCAACTAAAGATAAAACGTGAATATATATTATTAAAAAAAGAGGGGTCAATCATGAAGAAAAAATTAATATTAACGCTTAATGCACTTTTAACCTTAGCATTGTTTGCAGGATCAATTAATGCTATTAATCCTGTTGAAGAAGTAATAATGGTTGGAGAAAAAGGTCTGGAAAATGCCGTAGATAACACTGAAGTCAAAGCTGTTGAGCTAATTAATGAGAACTCTGAACGACTCGCTTCAATAGTCGACGATTTGGAAACCGGAATATTGGGATTACCTGAAGATGAAAGCAAGCAATTGGCAGCGATGCAATCACAAGCACAAGCGGGACAGTTGACTGTTAAGAATCTTAAAATTTTAAAGCCATCTACACTCGTTGCGATTTTAACCGCTTTAGGTTTGATAACCAGTGGTGGTGTTATTGCGGGATATCTGTTGCGAGAAAAAACTGAACCACAATCAGCACCATATAATTATAAATATCTTCCTCAATAATAAAATAATTTTGTGAAGATGACGCAAGTCTCATCTAAAGATACAAGATGAGCAATATCTAAATATTGTTAAAAAGAGAAAGGTCAATCATGAAGAAAAAATTAATATTAACGCTTAATGCACTTTTAACCTTAGCATTGTTCGCAGGATCAATTAATGCTGAGAGAGTTTTACCTGCTCTTGAAGAAGCATTTGCTGAAGAAGCTGAAGCGGTTGCAGAAAAGGGACTAAGTTATACAAGTGAAGAAGCTGATGAACTCGTTGCAACACTTAATAGCTCCTCTAAAGCAATAGAAGAAGTTGAGCAAAACGTGCAAGGATGGAGAGAGAAAGTTAATACTTATAAAGAACAAGGTAAAATGGATAAAGCTCAGGTACAAAAAGAAGAAGCCGAATTTCAAAGGATTGATAATGTACTTGGTTTAGCAGAAACTGGTCAGTTAACTAGGGAAAAGATTGAATCTTCCCTAAAGCCATCAACGATTGTTGCGATTTTAACCGCACTCGGTTTAATAACCAGTGGTGGTGTTATTGCGGGATATCTGTTGCGAGCAAAAACTTCACAACCAGCAATGCAATATGATTACAAATATCTTCCACAATAATCTTTAAAACACTTCAAAAATAAAAGGGACCTGTTTGCACAGGTCCCTTTTATTTAT
>CAYPYR010000125.1:0-1698 GCA_964415095.1 uncultured Pseudomonadota bacterium
AAATGCCATGCTACCTAACCTATACCAATGAACAAACGCATGAAATTATTCGTGAAAACTTGCATCGTTCTGGCATGTATAGTGGTAATATCAAAGGACGTGGTCCACGCTATTGCCCGTCAATTGAAGACAAAATTTCACGTTTTCCGCAGCGCACTTCTCATCATATTTTTATCGAACCAGAAGGGGCTGATAATGAAGAAGTATATCCAGCAGGAATTTCTACCTCACTCCCTCGTGATGTACAAGAAGCATATATTAAAAGTATCAAAGGTTTTGAAAACGCAATTATTACCAAGCCTGGTTATGCCGTAGAATATGATTTTGTGCAACCAACACATCTTGAGCATACGTTAGAAAGTAAACGCGTTACTGGTCTTTTCTTTGCCGGACAAATCAATGGCACAACTGGCTATGAAGAAGCAGCGGGTCAAGGGCTTATTGCCGGAATCAATGCACATTTAAAAGCTACGAACCAAGAACCATTTATCCTCTCACGTACCGAAAGTTATATCGGAGTCATGATTGATGATTTAGTAACGCTTGGTGCTGATGAGCCATATCGTATGTTTACCTCGCGCGCAGAGCGCCGCTTGCTGCTGCGACAAGATAACGTCTTCTTGCGTTTGATGCCGTATGGTAAAAAGCTTGGGCTCATTGATGATGAGACGTATCAAAAATTTTTGCGTGAAAAAGCAATTCTTGAAACATGTGTTACTCAAGTCATGGCACTTGTACAAGAAGAGCGCAACCTTCGTTGTTCCCCATACACGTCGACTGAGAAAAAAAATATTCATCATTTATATACACTTTTCATGGCAATTGAATTTACTAATGAGATTGCCCAAGAAGCACGCAAGGCACTTGCCCAGCACATGGCAGGTATAACTACTTCCATAGACCAACTTACTTCTGCTCAAGATTGGCATGCCGCACTTAACAGCCGTGTACTTTTAGGAATTCATGCAACTATCAAATACGATGGGTACCTGATTCGCGAAGCACGTGAAGTTGAAAAGACGCTACGTTATCAAAATTTACTACTTCCTGCAGATATTGATTTTTCTGGCATCAGTGGATTAAGTCATGAGATGCAAGAAAAATTATCCCGCTATAAACCAAAAACTATTGCGCAAGCACAACTGATTCCTGGTATGACCCCAGCAGCAATCTCGATTTTGATTTTTCAAACACGGATTACTGAAAAAAATCGTCGCGCGCAGGAGTTTATTGCTACGCCTGGTTGCGATAATGAATCTGAATCAAGCTGTTAATTTTAAGAAATAAGCTGCCTGACTATTATTTATGATGCGCAAGAAATACGAAAAATATTTAATCCTCATGAAAAAAGAATCGTGATCTCTATATCACCAGTTTGTCGCGCTATATCAATAGCCCTAAAATCTATATCTCCTTTATATGCGTTTGCGCCCCGTTTCAAAAGATCTCTTATCATATCTTTTTGTTTATGACGAGTTGCAGCACATAAAGCAGTTCCCCTACGATCAACACCATCAAGCTCCGCTCCTTGATCCAATAAAAAATCAACCATTGCTAGTTGACCGGTGCTCGCTGCAGCCTGCAGAGGCTTAATTCCATCTTTATCTGCAATATTCACTTCTGCACCATCTGCTATCAATTGTTTTACTTTGCTTTTTACACCGCGACGTGCATTGATCACAAGTTCTTCGGGTATGC
>CAYPYR010000126.1:0-1668 GCA_964415095.1 uncultured Pseudomonadota bacterium
GCAACTTCTTCTGCTGCTTGAGTATTTTGTGTTTTATATAATGATGCACTTTCAAATTTAATCTCGTGCGCAGGCATCTCAAGTGCTGCAATTCTTTTAATAAGATGAGGATGCGATGCAAAACGTTCGGTAAAACTCAGCGCAAATCCAGAACTTTTGTGCGCTTGTGCAATCAATGCATGCAGATTTACTTTTTTATATAATTGCGTCCCAGCAGCAAGTATTACAAGTCCTTGATGAGCGCCTTCTGGACAAAGACTATAGCCAATATTGTCACAGGTATATTCACGAGCACGAGAATATGCAGATCCTAATAATGGCATAAGTTGTGCAGGAAATAGTAATAATTTTTTAAGCAAGCCAACATGATTTTGTTTAATATGACCAAGCTCATGCCCAATAATAAATTCTATTGCAGGCATACCAGCTTGATAGGCTGCTTCTACAATATTAGAAAGCAAGATTATACAATTGCGACCGGCAAGTTTCGCCGCAAACGCATTTAACATACCATTGCCTTGCAATACATATACCTCTGGCACAACGTGCAATTCAAGTTTTTGAGCATGGTTTTTGACTACTTCAAATATTTCAGGAAACTGCTGTGCACTTACTTTGATCGCATTTCCTTTTACATGTCCCGCAAAAAAAATGTACCCAAAGAAACTAATAAGACCAAATATCCCCACATATAATGAGAGAGAAATGAGTGCATGTGGGTTTTTGATAATTAAGAAAACACAACTAATCCAAAAAAATAGATTGGTTATGAGTAATGTAGCAAAATAAAATTTTTCTTTAGAATTAACGTGAAAGCTCATGAGATGCTCCTTCTTTGTAGTTATACTTTCAACTGCGTTAGTACTTAAATATCTAAGCCTAACTTTGAATTTTGAATAGCATACATAAAAATTTAGCTATACTCAATGAGAATTTTAGCTAACAAAGTTACGCTTAAATAACGAGAAAAATATTATTTTTTAAGAAGCATTATTATCGAACGAGTAGAAATAAAAGATCGCGAACACAGTAGTACCCGATAGTAAGCGGTGCGATAAAGCTTAAGAGAACAATACCAAAGGGTAATGACATGCGATCTTTTGATCTTCGATACATAACAACGAGCGCACAAACGCTTAAGAAGTAGGTAACAACCACGCCAAAGACTGCAAATTTTTGAATAGCAACCAATGACAGGCCAATAAGAATAAGTGATGCGGACAAACACCATTGCAAAATGAGATACAAAAGCGGTACATCAAATCGATTACGCTTTTTTCCAAGAGTTTGTAAACAGATAATTCCAGAATCGTCAGCAATTGCATAAAGATTCCACATATTTGCATACATGATACCAAAACAACCACCAATCATTGAACACATTATTGCACCATTCATCAAGGTACGAAGTAGCGCCACTACGGTTTGATTGTTCCCAAATAAATGCATGATAAATTTGCCAAGCGGGTCAGCAGTTTCTGCAAGCGACATCCCAAGTGTTGCATACATACCCAATTGAAACAGCGTACAAAGTGTAGCAACGATCAAAAATGAGGCGATCATAACGCGTGATAAGTTTTTTTGACCATCTTTAATCGTATGACCAATAGAACAACACATTTCAAAACCCATCATACCAAACAATGCTAATGGCAGCGTTGTTGAAAA
>CAYPYR010000127.1:0-1661 GCA_964415095.1 uncultured Pseudomonadota bacterium
AAAAGAGCAACTACCATTAAAATAATTGCTACAAGATGCTTCATCACTGCTCCTATTACAACTATTGAATAGAGATTTCCATGTCATTGTTAGTTTAATAAAGAAGATAAAGTCAGAACAAATCAATCTGGCTTTATCTTCTTTATATAGCGTGTATGTTATTTATTCGTGTTCACAATGATTGAGCATTTCTTCATCCATATTTACTACAACAACCATTTTAATATCGCTCGATTACCTTTGCTGCCGCATTAAAGATATATAACTTGCATTATTGGCAAAACGCTTGAACAATACCCGATCTGCATCACTTAATTTACTTAAAATTTCTTCAACTTTCGCTTCAGCTTCTTCCTGAGCACGTGCTACATTATTATCTTCGATAGCAACTCGTTCTTTTCTGAGTATATTAATGAATCCTGCTCCTTCTGGATGACGAGCTAATAGATGCATGGCCGTCTTACCATTGTAGTTAGGAACGTTAAAAAGATCGCCATCGGCAATATCACGTTGAGGATCAAACAAGTTTAGAAACGTTATAATTGCTGGTTGAATTGTACTATCAAGCAATTCTGTATGTTCATCCGATAGATGATCGACTAATAATGACGGTATAGAATTGATGAGTACATGCATTGGTGTGTTACCATCATTATCTTGAGCAAACCGATAGCTACCGCAAAAAATTAGTAATGCTACCAGCTTATAGGCATGAAGCTTTGCTGCGAGATGTAATAACGTTTGACCATGTTCATCTAGTTCATTTACATAATGTACTAAACGAGGATCATGAAATGATGGCAACGCATGATCTAATAATTCTTGAGATGAACATATAAAACTAGCACGATTGTTGGTGGCAAGATTAAATACTACTTCAAAAGCTTCTGCTATTCGATAATATCTATGCTTCATATCTAAAGCATCATCCATATGCCCTTTTATATGGCTTAATGCTTTTAATAAAAAATCTATTTCTTCATGCGAGAGATTAATATTTTTCAGCTTATATTCACCAGTAAATTTACCATCCTCAAGCACTTCAAGGCGCACTACTCGTGGAGAATTTATAAGGAATTCCCGATTATTTGCTATCAATCGTATTAAATCTCTAATGCCCCTACCTGATGATAAATAGTCACCAAATTGCTCTTGAGAATTCACAAATGCTTCTTGACCCTTTGCAAGTTTATATTGAATTTTGGTTAATATTTCTAGAAATTTTTCATGCTTTTCTTTAGATTTGCAATCGCTATAAATCCATTCGCCATTACATAAATATCGTATCATTTTGTCTTTTAAAAATTCATATGCTAGGTCCAACTCACCTGCCTTTATAATACGATGTAAATAGGTTTCTTTAGCACGTAGTCCATTGAAAAAGGTAGCTGATATCAACAGACAAATTGCTATAATACGTTTCATGAATACTCCTTATATGATTATTAAAAATACCGAGAAGTCCTAGTTCTTCTCCGGTTTATTGTAAATCTTTCATCAATTTTTATACAATGCGTCACAAATTATTATGTGCATTGTACTGCAAATGCTTTCAAGAAGAAACAATCGCGTTCACTATACAAGCCGATCTCTTTTCTAGATCTAGCAATCCTTATACTGCTTCCTTAATAAACTTACTTATTGCAAACGAACTATATCAA
>CAYPYR010000128.1:0-1559 GCA_964415095.1 uncultured Pseudomonadota bacterium
TAGGAGCAGTGATGAAGCATCTTGTAGCAATTATTTTAATGGTAGTTGCTCTTTTAAGTAGACTAAATGCGAGAGAAACGTATTTGCATCGTATAATAAAAAAGGGTGAATTGGATCTGGCGTATGATTATTTAAAAGATAAAATGATACGATGTCTTTGTAGTGGTGCATGGATTTATGGCCATTGTTATCCTGAACGATATTCATTATTTCTAGAAATATTAACCAAAATTCACTACAAACTTACGCATAATCAAGTAGCATTTGTGAAATCACAAGAACAATTTGGTGAGTATTTATTATCAATCAGCGGAATTCGAGATTTAATAAGACTTATAGAAGGTAATCGTGAATTGCTTATGCATGAGGAGCGAAATGTGCGTGTTAAAGTGATTGAAGATGATAAATTTAGGAATGGATATGTTGTAAAGACTATTGATCTTTCTGATGAAGAAATAGCTTATTTCTTAGATGCATTATGCTATATAAAAGAATACATGAATGATATGCAAGAGATGCAAAATATGTATCAAGATGTAGCAGCTGCGATTGAACATGAACTTAATTTAGCCACGCATGATCGAGATAATCTTATCCTTCCGGATACATCCATGGCGCCACAAGCATTATTCGATCTGACATTGCCGCGTTTTCATGATTCATATCTTACGCGTTATGTAAATGAACAGGATAAAAATGGTCAAACAGTGTTACATCTCGTAGCACAGCTGCATGCTCCTAAACTGGTTGAGCTATTAATTTTTTGTGGTTGCTATCGATTTGCTCAAGATAATGATGGTAACACGCCAATGCATGTGCTCATTAAATCTTGTCCTTCATTGTTAGTAGGGCAAAAATCGCATGAATATAAAGAATTTTGTGTAGAGAATATAAAACCAGTAGAAGATACGTTTTGTCGATTGTGTGATTCTGAAAGAAATATAGCCGATGGTGATCCTTTTAGTATTGCAAACAAAAAAGGGGAGACCGCTCTCCAATTATTAGCTTGCCATCCAGAAGGCGCTCGATTTATTAGCATACTTCTAGAGGAAGAAGTTGCTATTGAACATAATGTTTTAGGAAGCGCTCTCAAAGAGGTTGAAAATAAACTTCGTGGACTATTAAAACCCTTAAATACATTGAGCGTAGAAGATCATGAACTATTTATCCGTATTGCTACTAACCAGAAGTATTTAAAAGAATTGTTCAAGAAGCAAAATAACTTAGATGATATTGTGTTTATTCAGAGCAATGTGGATGGTCTTTGGACCGGTTATTTTCTCTAAACAGCCGTATTATTAATTTGTTTTGTGAGAGGTTCATATGAAAAGATGGTTTTTCATAGTTATGATTACCTGTGCTATGCCATTACTCACGCAGAATGAATTACACCGTGCTTTTGAAACTGGTGATGAGTTACAAATCTATGCTGTTTTAAAAAAACAGGTAAGAAAGTTTGCTTGTAATGGTGAACGAGTATTTGAATACATTTGTGATGATGAAGAAGAATATGCACGTTTTATAGATGCGCTTGGTGAAGTTTCGCGAGAGCTTGCACC